>JBMCUI010000116.1:0-7259 GCA_048622675.1 Spirochaetota bacterium
CCTGTATCTTCAACCGCCCCGGTCAGTGTAATCAAGAAAGCCGCTGCCAAGGGCATTCCAGTGATGTGCTGCAACTCCGATGTGGAAACAGAGGCTATATCCATGAGCATCTACTACGGAAATAAAAATGCTACTGCTGCTCTGGCCAGAGAGGTCATTGAATACCTCAAGAATGAAGTTGAGCCCATTGGGGAGGTTTCCGGAACAGTGCTGCATTTGCAGGGATCTCTGGAAATGACTATAGGAAGGGAACGCTCTGCAGGGATATTTGAAGTGTTTGAGGACCATCCTACCAAAAAGACTGACAAGTATCCCAATATGGAGCATATTGTTCAGCCCACCTATTTTCAGAAGCAGCCCGGGTTTACCAAAACGTACAATGTTCTGCAGGCTGAAGGAGGCAAGATCGATGCTATAATCGGCAACTCCACTTCCTGCAGAGGAGCTGTGGAGGCCCTGAAGAAGTTCGGTAAAGAAAAAGGTGAGGTATTTATTGCAGCCCACGGCGGCACTCCGCCTGATGTGCAGCTGGTTAAAGACGGGTGGTTTCAGAGAGCCTATGAACAGCCAACCCATTTTTACATCCCTATTGCACTCTACTATATGAAAAAGGTCATACAGGAAGGAGAGGGGGCTCTTCCGGATTACGGGGAAACTATTACAGCAGACGATATCAACATTACCGGAAAACAGCACCTGGAACGTGATATATGGGCTAATCCTACCTGGGCACCTGCAAAGATAAAGGAGGTGTACGGGCACAGATGGTTCCAGACAAACGGAAGGGTCATCACCCCTGATAATGTCAACGATCCTGCCATGTGGGGCAACATTTTCGGTGAGCCGGCAGCATAAACCAGAATGCAAGGTTATGATCCTGAAGGACAGGCCAGCAGGTCTGGTGCTGGCCCTGTCCTGTTTATTTTGAACTATAGAGATGAACTATAGAGATGGATGCACATCAGAGGGCAGATATGCAGGGCTCGGGTATAGTGAAGCTGTATTTTTTAAATAAAATTAGTGGTATAGGAAAACTCAAGCAGTTATAATCAGAGGAGAGGGTATAATATAATACTGAGAGGAGTAGGACCGGTGAGTATTAAAAAAATACAGTTATTTCTGCTGGAAAATCTGGTATGGGTGATATTCATTCTTTTTTTCCTGGTTTTCGGTATATTAAGGCCGCGGGCATTTCTTACTCTCAGTAATTTCAGGTTTATCATTTTCAGCTCTGCGGCTCTGGGGTTTCTGGTACTGGCTGAGGCTGTTGCACTGATTTCCGGAAATTTTGACCTCTCAGTGGGCCAGCTGGCAGGATTTCTGGCCATGTTGAACGCCAAGCTTATAACCCAGTGGGTTTCAGGAGTTCACTGGTACCTGGCAGTGATTTTTATAATAGCCCTGGGTGGGCTCATGGGAGCAGTGAATGGTTTTTTTGTAGGAAAGGTAAAATTAAACCCTTTCCTGGTCACTCTGGCTACTTATATGGCCTTTAAAGGGGGCACCCTAACGGTGAGCACCATGCCTATAGCCAGGGGGTTTCCTCCTCAGTACCTGGCCATAGGTGGAGAAAGTGTAATAGGAATCCCTATAGCTATTTTTGTTCTGGCTGGTGGGCTGGTTATTTTGGCTTTTTTACTCCAGTCAACCCGGTTTGGAAGCCACCTTTACGCTGTGGGCAGCAATCCCAGGTCGGCCAATATGACTGGAATTAATGTAGGAAATATGGTGCTTTATACCTACATACTGGGAGGTGTACTGGTGGGTATTGCTGCGCTGCTTCTTACCGGATTTGTGGGGTCAGCAACACCCGGTCTTGCCAATGACACCCTGTTTACCGCTTTTGCAGGTGCTGTTATTGGAGGAATAAGCTTGAGCGGGGGAAGGGGAAGGCTTTCCGGAGCAGTGGGAGGTATCCTTCTGGTAGGGACCATAGATGCAGGGCTTACTATGATGTATGTCCCGCCGGAACAAGTAACAATTTATATGGGAGCCCTGGTCCTGGCAGCAATCCTGATTAACAGGGCAAAGGAAACAGCCAGGGACAGGATCCTGATGACCCTTACCTGAAAGGTTTGTATATACAGCAGGAGCGTTGGGAGTTTTGTGTGGAAGAGCTTATATGTAATAATGAAAGCATTTATGAGTAATGTAATGGGGGGCAAAAGTGAGGCCAATAATAGAGATGAGAAATGTCCATAAGTGGTTCGGCAAGGTCCATGCTGTTCAGGGGGTGAGTTTGAAAATATATCCCAATGAGGTTGTAGGCCTGGTGGGAGATAATGGGGCTGGAAAGTCCACCCTGATAGAAATGCTCTCAGGGGTGCTTGCTCCCACCTCCGGTGAGATATACGTGAAGGGGAATAAGTGCCTTATCAACAGTGTGGACACCGCCAGAAAGCTGGGGATAGAAACCGTACACCAGGCCCAGGCTGTGGCTGAGGACAGGAGTGTGGCACAGAATATCTTTCTGGGAAGGGAGCTGTGCAAATGCTTCGGTCCGATAAAGGTTTTAGACAAAAACGGTATGCGGAACATAAGCACCGGTCTGACCCGGCAGCTGGGTCTGAATATTCCTTCCCCGGACCACGAAGTGCGCTTCTGCTCAGGGGGGGAAAGACAGGGAGTAGCCATTGCCAGAGCCATGTACTTCAAGGCCAGGGTGGTGATACTGGACGAACCAACCACCGCACTTTCCATAAAGGGACGGGACAAGGTCCTGGAGCTGGTAAAAAGGATGAAACAGGAAGGTATATCCATTATTTTCATTACTCACAATATTCATCATGTTTATCCTGTAGCAGACCGGTTCGTAGTGATGTTCAGGGGCAAGATAGTAAAGGAAGTAAAGAAAAAAGATACCACCCTGGATGAGATAGAGTCCCTGCTGGCACGCAAGGAGCAGCTGGTCACCTAGGAGGATACTCCTTCCGCTGGTCAGGTGCACCCACCTTCCAATAAATTGTAAAATGCTTTACTTAAACGAAGGAACCGATACAGTTGTACAAATGTAAAAAAACAGTATTATTTGTTTTTTTATATTTCACTTGACAAAAGAATGTCAGTCAGGATATGCTGGTAAATACCCGTTTGTGAGCAGTATTCCGGACCGGCTTTCTTGTGAAATCAACGGTACCTCATGGCACTCCAGTTTTACCGGGTTCCAGCGGTTGATTAGCTGACAGCAATACATGGGGCTTTATTCCTGATCCAACTCCATGGTAAAAACCGGAAAGGAGCATACCAGTGAATGCACGAGAAAGGTTTCTGGAAGTAATGCTGAACTTCAATACCGATGTAACACCACCAAAATGGGAATTCGGCTACTGGGGGGAGACCATAAACCAGTGGTATGAACAGGGACTTCCCCAAAAAAATTACCCGCATATACCGGAAAAGATCTCCACTCCCACTGCATCGCTTTACTCTCCCTGCTGGAGATCTATAAAAGACCACGGACTTCCCGCAGGTATAGCAGTAATAGGGGGCGGTCTTTACTGGCCGACCCAGGGCTTTCCTGTTGATAATGATGTCAAAGATGTACTGGGTATGGACAAAAGCCAGATACTGGTGAATGTGAACCTGCTTTTTCATCCCATGTTTGATATTAAAGTACTGGAGGAAAATGAGAAGTCTTTAACTTATATAGATGTTGACGGAGTAAAGAGAAAGTTCTTGAAGGATACAGGAGTGATTCCGGCCGGGATGGACTGGGTGATAAAAGACCGCAAAACCTGGCAAAAACTCAAGAAAGAAAGGCTCAACCCCCAGGATATCAGCGGCAGGTTTCCCTCCAACTGGGATGAGCTGGTGGAGAAGTACAAAAAAAGGGACTACCCCCTGGTTCTGGGAGGATATCCTCATGGGTACTTCGGGACCCTGGCCCAGCTTATGGGTTATGAAAAACTTTTTTTCAGCTATTATGATGACCCGGAGCTGATACATGATATACAGCGCACCCTTACAGACCTGTGGATTGCAGTGTACTCGGAGGTGCTTTCACAAACAGATGTGGACATGTTTATTATCTGGGAGGATGTATCCGCAGGGAGCGGGTCCATGGTTTCGCCTGATATAATCAAAGAGTTTATGCTTCCTTATTATAAAAGGCTGACAGGGTTTTTGAAAGACCATGGGGTGAATATTATTTTTGTGGATACCGATGGTGACTGCTTTGATATTATTCCCCTTTTCCTGGAAGGGGGGGTAACCGGGATTTACCCCATTGAGGTAAGCTGCGGAATGGACCTGATGAAAGTACGGCTGACCTTTCCCAAACTGCAGCTGATGGGGGCTATACCCAAGTCAGAAATAGCCAAGGGAAAGCAAACAATAGACCAAGTTCTGGAGCCTGTGGAAACGGTCCTGGGGTTTGGAGGGTATATACCCTTTGGAGACCATCTGATACCACCGGGTGTTGACTGGAAAAACTTTAAATACTACAGGCAAAAGTTAAACAGTATTCTGCAGAAGCAGCTTTACCCCAAAAAGGAGTAAGAGGATGGAAAAGGCACAGGCCAAAAACTGGCTGGAAAGGCAGCGTATTGAAACTCCCTCCTGGGGATATGCTGATTCAGGGACCAGGTTCAACGTATTCAAGCACCCGGCGGCAGCCAGGACCCTTCAGCAGAAATTGGAGGATGCCGCCCAGGTCCACAAGTATACCGGCATATGCCCTTCTGCAGCAGTTCATATTCCATGGGATAGGGTGGAAGACTGGGCTTCAGTGGTAAATTATGCCGGAGAGCTGGGGCTGGAGCTGGGAGCTGTAAACCCCAATTTATTTCAGGACCAGGACTACAAACTGGGCAGTATATGCAGCCCCTATAAGTCGGTAAGAAAAAAGGCCCAGGAGCACATACTTGAATGCATAGATATAGCCCGGCAGATAGACTCAAAAGTAATCAGCCTATGGGTGCCGGACGGCACCAACTATCCGGGTCAGGACAGCATCAGGGAGAGAAAGAAAAGACTGGAGGAGACCCTGAGCGATGTTTACGCAAAACTTTCAGGGAATATGAGGCTTTTGATCGAGTACAAGTTTTTTGAGCCTGCATTCTATCATACTGATATAGGCGACTGGGGTACAGCCTATGTTCTTTCAGTTAAACTCGGCGCCAATGCACAGGTTCTGGTAGACCTGGGGCACCATCCTCTGGGAACCAATATCGAGCAGATAGTTGCATTCCTCCTGGATGAAGGAAAAATGGGAGGGTTTCATTTCAACAATAAAAAGTTTGCTGACGATGACCTTACTGCAGGGTCCATCAATCCCTATGAACTTTTTTTGATATACAATGAAATTACCGAGGCGCTCCTGGACGAAACAACCAGCAGCACCGCCCGGAGCATAGCCTACATGATTGACCAGTCCCACAATATAAAAAACAAAGTGGAGGCCACCATTCAGTCAGTTATAAACATTCAGCAGGCATTTGCCAAATCCCTGCTGGTGGACAGGGAGTTTCTTAAAAAAGCCCGCACTGAGGGGAGAGTGCTGGACGCAGAGGAGTGCCTTAAGGATGCCTATCTCACCGATGTTCGCCCGCTTCTCAAAGAAGCAAGGGAGGAAATGGGCCTGGACCCTGACCCTCTTTCTGCATTCCGCAGAATCGGTTATATTGAAGCAAAGACTTCAGAAAGGTGAGAAAAAAGCAGCCTGTCCCCTTTTTTCATGTCTTTACCACCTGGCCTTTTCTATAAGCCTTCAGATAGTTTGAACAGTAGTTGTCCCTGTTCAATACTGCTTCGGCGGCTTTTATCAGGCTCATCATTATGGTATCCAGGGGATCAATAAGTGCTCCATCCATACCGTAGGCCATGCAGGTAATTAAAAAGGCCCTGTTTATCTGTTTTCGTGCAGGGAGCCCATAGGAAATATTGCTGAGGCCGGTTATGATCTTTACTTCAGGAAAGTCTTTTTTAATCCGCTTAATGGTATCTATTACTATTAGTCCATAGTTGGTATTTACACTCAGAGGGGTAGTAATGGGGTCGATGGATATGTCCTCGATTTTTTTCCCTGCTTTGGTAAGGTCATTGATAATCTGTTCGGCAATTTTTACTCTGGTGTCGGCATCTTCGGGAATACCGTTGTCGTCAAGGCACAGTCCCAGTACATGGGCATCATTTTCCATCACCAGAGGGAATACTTCTTTCCATCTTTCTGATTCCTTGGTTATGGAGTTGATAAGGGGCCTGCCGTTTTTGTGAAGTTCCAGACCCCGCTTAATAGCCTCTGCTCGGGGGCTGTCTATTGCCAGAGGTTTCTGGGTTGCTTCCTGAACACAGTTAATTGCCCATTCAAGTTTTTCAATTTCATCGTATACGAAAGCCCCTGCATTGACATCGATAAAATCCGCCCCTGCCTGGTCCTGTTTGGCAGCCAAGCTTTTAATGTACTCTGCATCCTTGTTTTCCATAGCTTCCTTGATTTTTTTCCTGGTGGAATTGATAAGTTCACCCACTACTGTCATTGGCTCCCTCCATTGATTGATTTGCTTACAAAGGTAATAAATAGTTAATATTTTACCAAAATATTTTTTGCTCTGTGGAAAGTGTTGAAAATTATCAGCTCAATGTATGATCAGGGAGAGATTTCGCTCTGGGGAAAAATTTTATTATATTAAAACCAGAGTATAGTTTTACAAAAATTACAAATAAAATTTAAAAACCAGAAAAAAAGGAGGAGAGGCAGAGATTTTACCTGTATGTTCAATACATAGTCCAATGGAGGTTTGAATGGGAAAAATTGAAATGAATGATTCCAGAACGCTGGTTTCAATGGACGGGGTTCTTCCCCCGAAGGTGTATATGATACCATTGAAGTCAAGACCAATATTTCCCGGTATTTTTATGCCGGTCAGGATAGATGATGAAAAACAGATGAAGACCGTAGAGAAGGTCCTGGAGACCGATGGCTTTATAGGTCTGGTTCTGTTAAAAAACCAGGATATCAATGATATTCGTGAAGACAATTTTTACAGGGTAGGGACTACTGCAAAGATTGTCAAGAAGATCAACCTGCCCGATGGAAAGATAAATATCTTTATCAATACTCTTAAAAGGTTTGAGATAAAGAAGTTTCTTTCGTTTGAACCGTACATATCAGCAGGAGTAAGCTACGTAGAGGAGAAGGCACAGATGGACGATGAGATAAGTGCCCTTGCCCGCACCCTCTACTCGGAGATCAAGGAAGTCTCTGAAGACAATCCATTTTTCACCGAAGAGATAAAGCTTAATATGGCAAATATGGATGG
>JBMCUI010000117.1:0-7241 GCA_048622675.1 Spirochaetota bacterium
GGTATACACAGTCAAAAATTTCCAGTCTTCCGGAATCCGGCTTTATGGAACCTGCAAGAACTTCTATAAGAGTGGACTTGCCTGCTCCGTTCTCCCCAACCACTGCATGAACTTCGCCCGCACACAGTTCATAATTCACTGCATCCAGAGCTTGAACACCAGGATAGGCCTTACTTAAATTGACCGTATTTAGGACCTGTTTGGTTGACAAATTGCCCTCCTGCACATTAATAAATATGCACCCCCGGAGAAAATACTTCCGAGGGCCCTTTTGTGTTCCAGCTTACCGTTGGATACTTCTGTCATATTCTCCGGTTTTTACAAACTGTTCCACTACAGGCAGCCATGATTCGTCCACATTCCATGGAATGTACTTTTCCAGGTAGTTGTCCTGGCTGGTCCATACATAGGGCCCATAAGCCAACTCCTGGTATTTTTCACCCTTAAGATACGCAATCATGTTCCTGGCATAAATAGCGCCGTTAATCCCTGGAGAATAACTCATGCAGAAGTCGATCTCCCCATCCTTGATATTCTGGGTGTCCATTGGTCCACCGTTCGTGGATACCACCACTATCGAATCCGGATCAACCCCGCTTTGATTAATGGCCTGAATTGCCCCTTCAGTAATCTCCTGGCAGGCGCCAATGACAACATTGAAGTCCAATCCCGCCTGCAGCCAGTCCTGCATGATATTGAGGGATTTATCTATTTTATAATCACCATACCGCAGAGAAACCAGGGACACATCATCGTACTCCTTGATTCCGGCTTTCATTCCCTGAATCATCAACTCTACCGGAGCCGAACCAGCCATTCCTGCTATGTACGCTATTTTTATCTCCCCCTGGACATCCTCCCTCAACTTATCGATCAGTACTTTATTAATCTCATACCAGTCAAAATCAATCCTGGCGAAAGCCTCCCCCGGCCCTTCTGCAACAGTAGTTTCGGTTACCTGAATGGGTATTCCAGCCTCATTTGCCAGCTGGCACACATGCTGGGCACTTTCCGGAGTGGGGGAAGTAACATTGATGGCATCAACCCCCCTGGTAATCAGGTCCTGGACCGCATCAAGCTCCATTTTGGGTTTGTACTGGTTGTGAAGCCGCACTGTCTCGACCCCATTCTTCTCGCATACCAGCTCAAACCCCTGGATATAATACTTGTACCAGCCAATTTCATAGGGAACCACATACCCAATCTCCATTTCAGAAACAGGTTTTTCCTTTTCAGCTTCTTTCTTGGCCCCAAAAACCATGGTAAAAGGAACCACCATAATAAGAAGAACCACAAACATACCTAACCATTTTCTTTGCATTTTAAACTCCTTTGTAAAATGTTTTTTATTTCTATTTCCCCTGCCCGGGGAATAGATTGCCCGCCCCTCCATTTAAATTTATTAGAAGCTTTATTATGTAACATTATAAATTGTAAAAGTTCTTATTAAGTTTATTCTTTTTAAAATTATTTGTCAACCACATATTTGCTTGACATAATTTATTGAAATTGTAATATGATTGGAACAGATAAAAACTTTTGCCAACTACTACCGGATATGGGGGACAAAATGGCCGAGTTTACCTATGGAATTTCCAAATGGGCGCCTTTTGCTGACAAATATGTATGTGAAAAGATCAGGAATATCTCCGAGCAAGAGCTCTGCACACATAAAAATCCAGATGTAAAAATTGAGATTGTAAAGGACAGTGATTTTGCTTTCAGGAGAGTGTATGACATTTTTTCCAGAATCAAACATGCAGCAGACCATAACAATAAACTGGTATTGATACTCCCTCAGCCGCATCCCCAATATGCCAAAGTGGCATACCTCATCAATAAGTTCAGGGTTGACTGTAAAAATCTTTATACTTTCAATATGGATGAATGGGCAGACGAGGATGGAAATATCGCTCCTGAGACCTGGCCACGCGGATTCATGTATGCCATGAAAAATAATTTTTACTACAGAATTGACGAACAGCTCAGGCCCCAGGAGGACCATGTACAGGGGCCGACCAACAAAAATTTTGAAAATTACGGTAAAATGATCGAGGACGCGGGAGGAGCGGACGTGTGCTACGGTGGTATTGGGTGGAGCGGCCACCACGCATTCATTGACCCCGGTGCACCAGAGTTTGAAGGGAGTTTTGAAGAGTGGAAAAAAATGGGCCCAAGGATAGTGACACTCCATCCCTTTACCATTGCCCAGAGCTCTCTCGATCCTGATCTTGGTATGAGCGGGGACTGGTCCCGGGTACCCCCCAAAGGGGCCACTATAGGGCCTGCTCAAGTTCTGGGTGCAAAACTCAGAAGCTCCTGGAACCACTTCACCATAGCCGGCACAGACGTTTCCTGGCAGAGATTTACCGTACGGCTGGCTCTGCATGGGCCGGTAACACCAAGAGTACCGGCTTCAATGCTCCAGACCCGCCGTTCTGATATATACATCTCTGAAACAATTGCCCAGGATATAGTCACTCACCACAACAAAAGCTGGTATTAGCCGCTGGTGCTGTGAGAGGCAATAAAAATGAAAGGCCCACAATGTATGACCTTAGGTTAACCAGATGCACCATAGTCACCCCTGCACTGGAAATAGAAGATGGAGCAGTCTCAATTAAAGATGGAAAAATTGCATTCATTGGAAAAAGAAATAGTGTGCACCTGGAAAAAAGCCAGGAAGAAATAGATGTGAAAGGACACCTGGTAGTTCCTGGATTTTTCGACATACACACTCACGGCGGGGCAGGAGTTGGTTACAATGAGATAACTGATATTCAGAAAGGAACTGAAATACTGGAAAAGATTTCCTGTCTTTCTGCAGCTGAAGGCACCACTTCTTTTTTACCTACCATGAGTATAGGACCGGATGAAACCCTTGATGAATTTATTTCAAAAGTGGGCATAGCCTCCGATATAATGGGAAATATTTACAAAGCTGCTCGTCCATTAGGGCTCAATCTGGAGCTGTTTATGTATCCCGGCCTGGGGGCATTTGCCCCTGCCGGTGAGCAGCAACAGCCCGTACCCAGGCCCAATATTCCCACCTGGAAAAAAATCCAGGCTGCTGCAAAAAAAGCTGTCAAAATTGTAACTGTAGCCCCTGAATGGGACGATGGTCTGGACCTCATTCAGCACCTCAGATTCAACGGCATAGTGCCCAGCATAGGCCACACTTTTGCTGAAGACTCAATTCTGGATGAGGCTATCAGGAGAGGAGCCCTCCTGGTTACCCATCTGCTCAATACCACCTTTCAGCCCAAACAGGACCAGATTGGAGTGATTGTACCTGGAGTAAATGAGTACCTGCTGACCAGGGATGACATCATGGCTGAAATCATAGTTGACAATAACGGCAGCCACGTCCACCCCACCATGTTGAAAATAGCTATTAAATGTCTTGGAACAGACAGGCTCATAACAATAACCGACGCTGTAAAATCAAGAGGAACTGATGCTACGGAGTTTGAAAGAGAGGGTACCACTCTCTTCTGTGATGGAAATGTGAACAGAAAGCCTGACGGGCATCTTTCTGGAACTGCTCTGGGGATGAACAGGGTGATACGAAATTTCATTGCCCAGGGCAAGGTGACGCTGCAGGAAGCGCTTAAAACAGCAACCATCAATCCGGCACGCCTGCTGAACATCTCACATAAAAAGGGGTCCATCGAGACAGGAAAAGACGCAGACATTACAGTAATCGACAGCGATTTTAATATTTTTCTTACCCTTGTTGGCGGAAAGGTAGTTTACCAGGACCTTGACTAGTGCTTTTTACTGAACCACTGATCTGAACTTCCTTTATATTCCATGAGCTCAATTACTGCTCCATCCGCGGACTGGAAGAAGCCCACTTTAACAAAATCTCCTACCTCAAACGGTTCGAGCAGGACTTTGAGGTTTTTTGACGCCTGCTCCAGGTTTTTCACCCGGTATGCTACATGAGCACACTCTCGAACAGGCCCGGTTACAGGACTGTCATCCTCAAACCGAAGCCACTCCACATTGTAGGGATGTTCCTTGGGGTCGGTTACCCATACCCTGGTGGCTTCTACAAAATCCTCTCCAGACTTTTTCTGGTCTGTTACCAGTCCCACATGGTCAAACTCCATTTTTTGGTCCATTCCGTGCCTCCTATTCCAAATAATTATTCTTTCCTGTCAGAACCTGAAATAGTTCAGTAAAATCTCAGGGGCCCGAGCAGGTGGTAATCAATGCTCCTGGGCATCTGCTTCATGCTGAATTTATTCTTCAAAGACTTCTTCAACGCAGTCCGGAGATGCTTCACCAGGCTGGTATCCCTGAGAGCTTCCAGGTAGCATTCCCTGGCTTCCTTCCTTCTGTCAAGAAGGTCCAGGCACCTTCCCTCCCATAACCGCAGAGCCGCAGACTTTACCAAAGGGAAAACCTCACTCTGCCTGAGAGACCTCAAAGTTTCCAGGGCCTTGTCAGGACGTCTCCCCATAAGGTAAAGGATACCCAGAATATAGCGGTAGCCCGGGTCCGGATGCTTTGCCATGGCCTTTTCCACATTGTTTACTGCTTCCCTGAGTTTTCCTATCTTCAGCTCTTCCTGAGAAAGGACCAACAGTTTAATGGAGTCTTTCATTTGCTCAGTAACCGGCTCCAGGGAACTCTCACTGATCAAAGCCCGGTCCGACCTCCGGTAGGAACGCAGGGTGGTGTTTTTTCCTGAATATTCGATTTCATCAAAAAAGCTAAACCCCCGGTAGTTGTTATAGCACACAGCAGGGGGTTTCCCATCTGCTACCCAGAAATTACCGGTATCCAGGTCAAAGACTGCGCTGGTAAGAGTAATAGCCTGGGAGGGAAAATCGCCTACCAGCCTGGTGGTATGACTTGAAAGGTCCAGATTGCAGGAAATTATATCAATCGTCCTCTGTAAATCTATTCTTCCGTAGTTTTCTTCAAGGACATCCCTGATGAGCCTGAACCTCCCTATGGTGTTTTCCCGCTCCAGAGGAAACTCCATTTCTTTTTTCTTCAGAAGAGGGTTGAGGTAGTGATTTGTCTGTACATGGATATCGAAATCTCTGGGCATGGTCCGGACAACACTTCTGGATGAGTCCACCTCAATTGAAAAAGCCTGGCTTCTATCTGCAAAAACCACCGCATGGGGAGAAGTTGAAACAAGGTTTTCTGCTTCCACCAGATGAATTATTCCTTCCACCTCCTCAGCCCTGGTAAACAGGTAATGGTTGTAGTCAAGGAACAACAGGCCTCTTTTGGAAAGGTTTTTGGAAATGCACACAAAACTCCCCATGGCTACTCCAGATGCATTTATACCGGTAAGCCCATGGCCGGGGAAACCAGCAGTGGCAATATACATATAGGGCTGCTTGGTCTTTCTTTGCATAACAAACTCACCGCCCCTGCGCACCACTGTATCAACCTGTTCGAAGGGGTGGGCGAATATCACACAGGGGTATTTCCATACCAGGGCCCCTGGAAAATCCAAGTTCCTGGCAAAAAAAGCGCCGGCTCCTCCGGAAAGGGCAGTTTTTCGGGCGTATATTCCGGTGCATCCTCCCAGGTAGTAGTTTCCCAGAGCCTCCTTGCCCCCCTTTAAAAAACTTGCTGCCAGGTGCTCCATAATATCAGCTGCCAGTGCACCCCGAAGAATTTTCTGCCTGGTGCAGCCCAGAGCATCGGCAACTCCGTAAAGCTCCTGTCTGGTCTCCTCCATGTAGAGTTTCTCCAGGGGGGAGTAGATCCACCGCTCCAGCAGATTTGCCACAGGTTTTCTCAGAAGACCGGGAATGCTCCTGGACAACCGGGAGCTGTTGAACAGACTGATTAAAAGACTGCTGTAATATTCGGTAATTTTTGAGTCGATTATCTTTTCTTTGAGCAGTATGCCGTGGGAACAGCCCCGCTGGTAGGGAGTGCCCCGCAGGTGCAGAACCCACAGGCCGTTCCTGTATTCAGCGGTTGACCCGGTGGAAGGGTCCCTCAGCCCTCCGCTTCGGGTATTAACTTCTATTTCTTTCTTCGGGTCCAGCTTCCATTCAGGTAGTCCCATTACTTTACTTCATCTACCTCCAGACCCAGGGCCCTGGCCATAACTTTAACCCCCTCCCCGATATGACCAACAGCCAGGCAGTTATGGTGGGAGTAAAATGAATCCATAAGGTTATATCCGTTCGGTATCTTTATCAGAGCGCCGTTTCTGCAGTCTGATCCAGGGTACTGTACATAACCCTCCAGTTCACCCTCCACCACCTGTATTCTGCTCAGTGCAGGGTCAATCTTGACCAGGGTAAGCTTGCCTTCAGGGAGCCGGGCATCAATAGCAGTGGCGTTTTCGTTGACTATCTCCAGCACCCTCGGTCTGAGTGTCCACCGGGCAGCAAAAGGCCTGGGAACCACCCCCAGGTAACCGCAGTGGGCTGCCAGGAGATGATGTTCAGGCTCATCTACCTCGGGGAAGCTGTCAATTCGTTCATGCTTCAGTGCGGCCATGCCCACCAGGAAAGGATAGATGTTGCTCATCATAACAGGCACCCGCAGAGTCCTGTACACCAGGTGCTTGGTCAAAAGGGACATAATGTCAGCTTCACAGGCCCACATCAGGCCTTTTTCTTCGAACAGCAGACTCCAGGCCAGACAGGGGGTGCTATCCGAATAAAAAGACTCGTTGAGACAGTTCATTCCCACCCCCCCGATACTCTCATCCGCCTCTGTTTCCTTTTTTACCGCAAGGTATATTTTAACAGCACTCTTTAAAGCCCCGGGGGGAACATCCCGGGTGTGTATGTCCCTTCTTTTAATAACTTCTTCTGCTTCATGGTCAGGGATTTTTTGGGCCTGCTGGCCCAGGCTCTGGAAGCTCTTTTTGGTGATTTCAATGCCAAACTTTTGCTTTATAAGACGGATGCAGTCCTCCTCCCACCAGAAAAACCGTTTGAATATGCTTGCCTGCATTCCCTCTCCGGGGGTGTCCTGGAACATCAGGAAACTTGTCTGCTGCATTTCTGTTTTCAGGCCCAGGGCACGGCATATGGCCCTGGTAAGCTCTACAGAATAGGGGGTAAATACCCGTACTCGGTGGGATTTTAAAAAACTTGCTATCTCCCAGTCCCACATGGATACAGTTCCGAACTCAGAAGTAGCGATAATTACCGGACAACCCATGTTCCTGAAAGTATCAAGCTGCCTGTAGGCTTCTCGTACCAGCTTGGGAAATATGACTGCATCAGCCCCGGGAAGGGAGGAGC
>JBMCUI010000118.1:0-7230 GCA_048622675.1 Spirochaetota bacterium
GGCTACGGGTTGGCCATTCCCCATGTAAAGCTGCCCCAGATACAGGAGTTCTTTATCACCATAGGTATCCATCAAAAAGGTGTGGACTGGGACTCCATGGACAGCAAACCTGTATTTTTAATTTTCTTGATTGCAGGCCCGGACCAGCAGGAAAAATACCTCCGCCTGCTGGCAAAGCTTACTCTGGCACTGAAAAACCCGGAAAGACGACAGAGCATGATTCGCTCAACCACCAGGTACGAGGTGCTTCAGTCATTTGAAGGTTTTTAAATTATTTGATTCCTGATTGTAATAGCCAGGCCAGGAGTATTATCCGATCATCTTTTCGCATTTGTTCAAAAACACCCTGGAAGGCGGGTCTCCGGGAGTTTCTTCAGCACGTATTTCCTGAAAAATTCTGTCTACTTTTTTAAAATCATACACTGCAATATCATACTTGCCCTCATAGAACATATCCAGGCCATGGTGATACAGGGTCAGAGCATTGTTCAGTCCGGGGTGGTCTGCAATAAATATTTCGTAGATATACTGTGGTCTGGTCAGAGTATTCCGAACATCCTGCTTATGATTTTTCAGATCAAGCCTCCTGTAGCGTGCCTCCCCCAGCTGTTTTATCTCGCTTCCTGCATCACTTACCAGAAAAACATCGAAATACCTGGCCCTGTCCAGCATAAGACGGCTTTGTTCCAGCACCTTCCCAACTACCATGAACCGTGACCCGATGCTCCCTGCCATACCAGAACCGCAGGATATGCCTGCCTTCAGTTTCCATTTTATCCCGCTTTTGTTTTCGGCGGAGGAATTCCTTTTTTGCACCCAGGTGTAAACCGCTCTGCAAAGCTCTACTGCGTGAGCAAAAGAGCGTTCCTGAGGGGTGTTTATTCCAAAGACTACATTAATAAAATATCCCGTTGAGTAATTGATAAACCCTCCTCTGCTGATACTGTACCGCTTAATGAAGGAGTTAAAACCTGCCAGCTCTTCGATGATAATTTCAGGGTATACTTTTTCCACCGGCTCCAGAAAGTTGACCAGTTCGATGCTCAGCGAGCAGACCCCGGTCCTTTTTTTTACAACCTCTTCTATATTATGTTCTCCCAGGCGGCTGAGGATTTCATCCGGCAGGTGTTTTCGGAACAGGAAAGCCAGGTTTTTAAGCCTGTCCCTCTGGGACTTGACTCTTTGGAGTTTTTTTTCGGAATCCCTCACAGAGGCATCCAGTGCTGCCAGCATAGAATTGTACTGCTGGGCAAGCCGGCCCGGCTCTTTCCCAAAGTTTCTGTGCAGTCTCCTGGAGAGGTTTTTCTGGTCCCATATAACCTGACGGAAGTGATTTTCAAGCTCCTGAGCAAACCCTGCCCAGTTTTTCCATCCTTTTGCGCAGCACAATAAAACAAACACACAGAAACCTGCAGCCACTCCCCCGCAGACGACCAGAGGCAGACTCTGATAAATAAACCACTGAGGAACAAATATACGGATGTACAGATAGTATGCTGCAGTGAACACCAGGCAGCAGAGGACCAGCCCTGCAAAAACTGCTGCTGCAGCAGCCCTTGTATGTGCTTTCATGATCAGTCTTCCACCCTTTCAATGCGGGCACCGAGTTTGTTCAACCGCTCTTCCAGCCGCAGGTATCCCCTGTCGATCTGCCCTATGTTATGAATAACGCTTTTTCCCTGGGCACACATGCTGGCAATTAAAAGTGCCATTCCTGCACGTATGTCAGGACTCACCATTTCAGACCCATAAAGTTTGGAACGTCCTACCACCACCACCCTGTGGGGATCGCACAGTACAATCCTTGCCCCCATGCTGGACAGCTTGTCCACAAAAAAAAGCCTTCCATTAAACATCTTCTCAAATATGAGAACAGTGCCGTGGGCCTGAGTAGCAGTAACCACTGCTATGCTGGTAAGGTCTGTGGGAAAGCCGGGCCATGGTGCATCGTAAATGGTGGGTATCTCCCCGAAGTGATCGTTTTTTATTACCATCTCCTGGTTCCCCGGCACCAGCACATCGTTCCCATGAAGCACCATATCCACACCCAGCTTGGAAAAGCAGTAGCGTATCATCTTCAGGTGCCTGACCTCGGCATCTTTAATAAGAATTTCTCCGCCGGTTACGGCAGCCAGTGAAATAAAACTTCCCACCTCTATATGGTCGCCCACAATTTTCCATGTGCCCCCGTGCAGCTCCCGTATGCCGGTAATGGTCAGAACATTGCTGCCCTTTCCTTTAATATGTGCACCCACGTGGTTCAGGAAGCTGATAAGGTCCTGTACATGGGGCTCGGATGCAGCATTGCGTATTACTGTGGTGCCCGGAGCAAACACACTGGCCATTATGGCATTTTCGGTGGCAGTAACACTGGGTTCATCCAGAAAAATTTCCTTTCCGTAAAGTTTACCCCACTTTATACAGAAGCCCTGTTTTTCTGTGGTTATGCGGGCACCCAGGGCCTCAAGGGCGTAGAAATGGGTATCCAGCCTCCTTCTGCCTATCACATCTCCTCCAGGGGGAGGAAAAAGCACACTCTTCTCTCTGGCGATAAGAGGCCCGGCAAGAAGAATGGAAGCCCTTATCTCTGAGGCATATTCTTCGTTAAGGTGTATGGTATCCTGTGCCGGCAGACTGGGGGTGATAGTCAGTCTATCCCCTTTGTTCCAGGCCACCTCCGAACCAAGTGACTGAAGCAGGCCCACCATCACCTCTACATCCCTGATTCTGGGCACATTTTCCAGAACGACTTGCTCATCATTGAGCAGGGTGGCAGCCAGGATGGGCAAAGCAGCATTTTTATTTCCGGAAGGTCTAATGGTGCCTTCCAGCTTCAGTCCTCCCTGAACAACAAACTTTTCCATTTCTCCTTCCCAGATTTTTCAATAAGTTTATTGTATAGCTTTCATTTTTTCAACCTTTTTATACCGGTCTACTTTATAAAACTTACGCCTTTAAATTTATTTTCGGTAATACCGGTGATATAAGAACAGGACAAGTGCTGTTAATATTCATTTTACCAATACCATTTACTTGAAACTGACCCTCCTCTCTATTATATTTTTTAGAACTCTGCAAAGATAAATATAAGCCGGAATATTGACCATGCACGTCAGAACCAGGTTTGCACCATCACCCACCGGGTACCTTCATATAGGAGGGCTTAGAACCGCCCTGTTTGCATTTCTTTTTGCAAGGCACCATGGAGGCAGGTTTATACTGAGAATCGAGGATACCGACAGGGACAGGCTGGTGGAAGGTGCCCAGGAGGATATAATAGAATCGCTGAAATGGGTGGGCCTGAGCTGGGATGAGGGTCCGGAGGTAGGAGGTACCCACGCACCTTACCTCCAGTCCCAAAGGCTGGAGATATATAAATCACACGCCTTCGGTCTGGTGGAAAACGGCCATGCCTACCGCTGCTTCTGCAGCTCGCAGCGGCTTCAGGAAAAGAGGGAGGCCCGGAAAAAACAGGGCAGGGCAATTATATACGACGGGCACTGCAGGAACCTGCCCCTGAAGGAAGTCCAGCGCCATTTACAGAATAACGACCCTTTCGTAATACGCCTTAAAACACCTCTCCAGGGAGAAACCTCTTTCGAAGACTCAATCAGGGGGACTATCTCCACCGGAAATAACATCCTCGACGATATTGTGCTTCTTAAGTCGGATGGATTCCCCACCTATCACCTGGCCAATGTGGTTGATGACCATCTGATGGAGATAACTCATGTAATCAGGGGGGATGAGTGGATATCCAGCACTCCCAAACATATTCTCCTGTACCGTGGATTCGGCTGGCAGCCGCCGGAGTTTGCCCACGTACCGGTGATTCTTGCCCCTGGAGGGGGGAAGCTGTCCAAGCGGCACGGGGCTACCATGGTAAAAGAGTTCAAACAGAAGGGTTATCTTCCGGAAGCGTTGGTAAATTTTCTCGCCCTGCTGGGATGGTCTCTGGATGACAAAACAGAGTTTTTTTCTCTCCAGGAGCTAATAAACCATTTCGATATTGGTCAGGTGAACAAGTCTTCCTGTGTATTCTCCTATGATAAGCTGGAGTGGTTCAACGGGGTTTATATAAGAAAAAAACCCTCCACGGAGTTGTACAATCTCATTGTGCCCCAGCTTATCCACCAGAACATTCTCACCGAACAGGAATGTTCCCGGTACAGAGACTATATCATGGATATTATTCCCCTGATAAGAGAACGGATGAAGTATCTCTCCCAGGCAGGGGAGTTGATGTGGTTCTTTTTCGACAAACATTTTGAAGTCAAAGAAAAAAAATACCTCCTTCCCAAAAAGCTTTCCAGGGAAAAGGCAGTTGAAATTTTCTCCCAGGCTAAATCCCGTCTGGGGGATACTGACCCGTTTACAGAAAAGAACCTGGAAAAGGTACTGAGGAAACTGGTAGATGATATGGGCTGCAAGGCAGGGCAGGTATTCATGCCCCTTCGGGTTGCTTTGACCGGTACCAGAGTCTCACCCGGCCTGTTCGAAACAATGAGGGTCCTTGGAAAAAACAGGGTGCTGGAAAGGCTGGAAGAGGCATTGGAAATCGTAAAAATTATGCAGTAGCTACACCAAAAAATCGGGGCGGAAACAACTGCAAAATAAAAAGCTTAATTTGATTAATCTTCTCTAAATCGTTACATTAGTAGACTATCATTCCGGACCGGGGAGCTTTTAATTGGACAGCTTTGGGATTATAGCAATAATTCCTTTTGTACTTAGTCTGTTCTTTCTGATATGGCAGAAAGAAGCAATTTTCCCTATTATCGGGGGGCTGTTCATTGGCTGCCTGCTTCTGCAGAGGCTTAACCCTGTGAGCGGTTTTTTGAATGTCTCCAGAGAGATTATAACAGCCACATTTTTAAAAAATACCAATATCCTTACAGTTATAGTAATCGCAGAAGTGCTCCTGTTGTTTTACATCTTAGATAAAAGCAGGTTTATTCGCCCCATACTGCAAAAATATACCCAAGGCAGGCTTGCCACCAACAAACTGGAATCAATCATAACCCTGTCCACTGTACTTTTTTTTATCGACAGAAACCTCTGTGCAATGCTGGTAGGCACATTTTCCAGGCCTTTTGCTGATAAAAAAAGACTTGCCCCGGTAAAACACGCATATCTGTTAAACACTGCTTCTTCCGCTTTTTCTACTATCATACCTTTTACCACACTTACTCCTGTTATAGTCGCCACTATCGGGGCTTCCTTTTCCAGCCAGGGTATTACTCTGTCCCCGGTTGATGCTTTTTACCGGAGTATTCAGTTCCAGTATTTTAATATTTTTTCTTTTTTTATTGCAGTATCCACCCTGATATTCAACAGGGATATTCTGTTGATGCAGAAGTATAAAACCACTCCTCCCCGTGCATCCGATACCCTTACCTTCGGTCTTACCAGGGTTTCTGAAAACTCCGCACCGCTTCAACCTGCTGTATACGGTACGCTGGCCTCCATAGTAGTTATGGTGGCAGCAATTACCGGGGGGTTTATCCTGAACTGGAATGTTTTCAAAACTATTCATTCTACTTCGATTGAAGATTTCCAGAAGATATTCATCGGTGCTGTATTTGCAGCAATTATCTTCAGTATTTTATACTCATTGGCATCCGGCTGTCTTGGCTATTCGGAATGGAAACAAAAAAACGGATACATATCCAGGTCTCTTTTTTACACCCTGATTTATCTGGTCCTGTGTATGGCTGTAGAGACCCTGGCCTGGAGACTGGGGATTTCCGGCTCTCTTATGGCGCTGGTTGATAGAAAATACCAATTTGTGAAGGCGGCGCCTCTTATCATTTTTCTATTCAGCTCTATTATCAGCTTCCTGTGCGGCTCTTCCTTGTTTACTATTATTACAGTTCTTCCTGCTGCGTTGAGCATGGTATGCTCCAGCCTTCCTGACCCTCTCATGGTGGAAGATGTTATCTACTCGGCAGTCGCGGCTGTGCTCTCAGGAGCAACTTTCGGGGGGATCAACTCTCCCTTTTCTGTTAACTTGGTTATTTCAACTGCTTCAGCAGAATCTTCGGTTACCGGTCATTTCAAAACACAGATAGTATACTCAGGATTTGCCTTTTTTATGACTGTGGTATTCGGCTATCTGTTTTCAATGATGGATATAAACCCGGTTCTTTCTATATCATCCGGAATACTGGTAATCTATATGGTTTTCAGGTTTGTCAAGAAAAATGAAATATGGCATAAAATATAAAACTCTACCGGACCAACGGATAAAATATCCGGCAAAAAGCCAATGTATATTTTCTTTTACTTTAATCACTACAATAGCAGAAAACCATTCAGCCAACGTGAATTATAATCCTGATGTATCTTAATACTTGAATTATCTTTTTATTTGTGATATTATGTAAGACCAAGGCTATAGGAAAAGGGGAGAAAAAATGCTGAAGGGAAACGGAAAAATTATCAGTACGGAGGAAGCGGCAAGACTGCTGGGAGTATCCCAACAATCGGTAAGGAAATGGTGTCAGAGCGGCAAGATAAGGGCCAAAACCACACCGGGGGGATTTTACAAAATTGAGAGGTCTGAGCTGGAACGCTTCAGGCAGGAATTCAACATGCCCAACCTTGATTCCAACGAGGTAGTGCTCATAATCGAAGAAAACAATGACAGGATCAAGTTTTTGAGCGGCCTCCTGGAGATGCTCGACCTGGATGTGGTTACGGCTCACGACTTGATCAGCATAGGTATAGCCATCGGCAACAAAAAGCCGTCCTTTATCATCTCTGGTACAAAACTTTCCAATCAAAATCTGGACGATCTGTTGAAGTCCTTTAGTTTGAACCCGGAAACCAGGGACCTGCCGGTACTGGTTATTGCCAATGAAGGGGACAACCTGGAAAGTACCATTAAAAACTTCAAAAAAGAAAGAAAAATTAACGTACTGTACGAACCCCTGGATATTCACCAGTTTAAGAGAGAGGTGGAAAACCTTTCCTGATTTAGTCTAACTATCCGAAGGGTGTACACATAGGAAGTTACCTGTATTACAATATCAGGGACAGAGGCATAAAGCACCCTGCTACTTAATCCGTATACCTGGGGAAATGCAGTGTGAATGTGGAGCCTACTCCAGGGCGGGTTGACACGTTAATACTGCCCTTGTGTGTTTCCACAATATGTTTTACTATGGTCAGGCCCAATCCAGTGCCGCCGAGCTTCCTGGAACGGGCTTTGTCTACTCTATAGAAACT
>JBMCUI010000119.1:0-7196 GCA_048622675.1 Spirochaetota bacterium
GGGCTGTAGAGATGTGCTCACGGATGAAAATTCCCTCGGTGTTCGTAGAAACAAACTGCTTCTGGTGTACCAGTGATGAGGTTGCATCCCGGAAGATGAACAAACTCAAACAAAAAGGGCTGAAGGGCATTCTGATTTCTGTCAACCCCTTCTACCTGGAGTATGTGCCGTTTGAAAAAACCAGAAGGGCGGTCAGGGCAGCAGGAGAAATATTCGGCAGGAACCTGATGGTCTACCAGCAGGAGTATTTCAGGAGGTTCGAAGGGTGGGGAATCAGGGAGAGGGTTGGCTTCGGTAATTACCTGGAAATGGAAAACATGAAGGAGTTTACCAGAAATGTGGAGTTTTTTGTCATGGGGAGGGCACCCTACCAGATGAAAGGCGGGCTGGAGGAGTGCTACCCGCGATATCCTGCCGCTCATTTTTTCGGGGTTCCATGTATGCCTCCATTTCTTCGAGGGTGGCACAATCATTTTGACAGCTATGGGAACTATCTGCCCGGCTACTGCGGGGGGGTCTCCCTGGGCGACTGTAGAAGGATTGATTCGCTCCTGGAAGAAGGAGTGGACACCAGGGAGCATCCGGTTCTGGGATACCTTATGGACGAAGACCTGGAAGGACTGTACGAGTTTGCTTCGGATTACGGCTACCGGGAACCGGAACAGGGCTACTTTTCCAGCTGCCACCTGTGCACCGACCTGAGAAGGCACCTGGCTGCAGAGGGCGAGTTCTCAGAGCTTTCACCTTTGGAGTTTTACTCGCATCTGGAGGAGTAGTATATTGTTGCAGAAGGCATAATGGTATTTACCCCCGGGTTTACGAGTTTTGAAATGAAGGTTTGAATGAAAAATGCTGTCATGTACTACATTGATAAACATATCGGCAATTTTTGTCATAAAGAGCGTGAATCGTTTCTGCCGCTCATGAGTGAGCACCTGAAAAGTATAGTTGGTACGGGATGGTAATGCAGGAGCCTTGGTTGAACACAGCTTTTTTCAGGTTTTACCAGCAGTTGAACGATTTTCTTCCAGTCAATAAAAGGAAATGTTTTTTTCAGTATGTTTTTAGCGGCAGACCTGCAGTAAAGGATTCCATTGAAGCAGTGGGAGTGCCCCATACTGAAGTGGGGCTTATACTGGTAAACAGCAGTCCTGCAGGTTTTGAGCATCAGATCAAGCACGGGGACGTTGTATCTGTGTACCCTGCTTTTAAATCCATCGATGTTTCAGGAATGAACCCTCTGCATATTGAGCTCCCTGAAGAGCGGAGGTTTGTCCTGGATGTTCACCTGGGAAGGCTTGCCCGTTATCTGCGGATGCTGGGTTTTGATGTCCTGTACCGCAATAATTATACTGACCCGGAAATTGTAGAAATTGCCGGAAAAGAGCGAAGGATTATTTTGACCAGGGATGTTGGTATACTGAAAACAGGGGAGGTGAGGTGGGGCTACTGGCTGCGCTCACAGCAGCCCCGCAGGCAGCTTCGGGAAGTGGTGGAAGCTTTTGATCTTTTCCCGGACATACAACCATTTGCCCGGTGTATGGCCTGCAATGGACTGATAGAAGAAGTCCATAAATCCAAAATTGAACACCACCTGGAGGAGGGGACCAGAAGGAATTTTAACGAGTTTCACCGATGCACAAAGTGCAGGAAGATATACTGGAAGGGTACCCACTATACCAGAATGAAAACGCTGATAAACAGACTCCGCCGGGAGATAGCACAACGCGATTGTTAAACTGCCTGGTGCAGGAGTGGCTGCCGGAGAAAGGGCATTAACGGCAGTATCAGGATATTCCCGTTTTAATTCCTTTGGTGAAAAATTGTACTGCAGCAGAGGTTGACATGGCAGATACCATAGAAGGAAACCTTTTGCCACCAATAGACCAGCCCGATTTCCAGCATCCTTACCTGACCAGGCAGATAATAGCCTATATTGGAAACAAAAGGAAACTCCTGCCTCTTATTTACAAGGCTGTAAAATCTTGCTGTCCGAATATTCCTCCTGGGTCAACGTTTCTGGATGTGTTTGCAGGAAGCGGGGTGGTCTCCAGGTTTGCCAGGTACCTTGGGTTCAAGGTTTATTCAAATGACTGGGAATATTTCACCTATATTATTAACAGTGCCTACCTGCAGACCTGCAGGAAAGATCTTCCCTCCATGTATTCTGATTTTGGCGGGCTGAAGGAAGTGCTGGAGCATCTGAACAATCTTCCTGAACCCTCCCCCTCCCGGCAGTATATTGCCCGGTACTATGCTCCGTCTACTGCTGATATTGAAAAAGTTGATTTCAGAAAACAGAGACTTTTCTATACCAGGCCCAATGGGCTGGCCATAGATAAAATAAGAAACAGGATAGAAGAGCTTTATCCTCAAACACGGCTGGACGAGGTCAAAAAAAAAGAAAAGTTTCTGCTTCTGGCGCTCCTTCTATACCGGGCGGCCACTCATACCAATACCTCGGGAGTTTTCAAGGCCTATCACAAGGGGTTCGGAGGCCATAACCGGGACGCCATGAGAAGGATAACCTCTCCCATAGTCCTGGACTGGCCGGTGCTGGTTGATTCAACGGAGGGAGCAGAAGTATTCAGAGAAGACAGCAACCTGCTGGTACGAAGCAAGCATTTTGAGAAAGAAGGTGTGGACATTGCATACATTGATCCTCCCTACAACCAGCATCAGTACGGCAGCAATTACCATTTGTTGAATACCATAGCCAGGTGGGACAGGATAGTGGTCAGCAATGAGCTTGACCCCAATGGAGTACTGAAGGACAAGGCGGGGATACGAAAAGACTGGGTAGCAACCAGATCAAAATACTGCTATACTGAAACTGCTCTGAGGGCTTTTTGGGATCTTATGGAGGGGCTCAGCGCCAGGTATATACTGGTAAGCTACAGTACAGATGGGATTATTCCGTTTGAACATCTTATAAATATCTGCTCCCGGAAAGGAAAGGTTGATATTGTCACTGACCGGTATATAAAGTACAGGGGGGGGAAACAGAGCATCAGCAGATTAAACAGAAACATAGAATTCGTGCTGATTGTTGATACCGGTGCAAGATCAACTGCCTGTGATATGGGCAAGCTGGAGAAGGTAATCAGTGAAAAAAGGCTGGCCCTGCTGTTCGATAAGAAATATTCCAGAAAGAAACTGGAGAAACATTTTTATCTGGATCAGGCCAGCAGCAGTATTTACCTCTCTTTGGAGGAAGGGGTTTTGTATATAAAGACACGCAGCTTTCTGGAGTTGATTCCTCCCGAAAACATCGAGAATCTTGCGTCCGGTGATCTGGAAAAGCTGGTCATGGCCCTGGAGGGGTGTGTATGTGAAAACAAACAGCAGGAGCTGGAGGAGATACTGAGCAGGCTGGAGCATGGCCACCTGCAGGCAAAATCCGATAGAGTTTATCTGGTAAAACAGGTGCCGGATATTCTGAGAAAAATGGCACATAAGAAATACAGAGACATTTTCACTGAATGGATGGACAGGGTGAAGGAGATGGAAAACCGACACCCGGAAATGTTTTCTGTGATAAGCTCAAAATTGTACAATGTACAGGCTGTTGCCAGAAAAAGGTTTGAAAATTGAATGAGAGATTGGTGAATACGGTGCAGATTACTGTATCTTCTGATGAAAATTTAAAAATGATGGATATTTAAAAATGAGGGATGGGCCCCTGCTGCAGGCCCATCCCGTAACAGAAAGAGCATTATATACTCAGTCTTCCCACTTTCCTCCTCTTCCCATTCTGGTAAAGAAAAAGGTCAGTGCGCCTACAAATACTACCCACATAATAATTGCGGTTGTAATTGCTCCTGGATTCATTTTTTCTCCTCCTTACTATTTTGGAGTCCTGGTTCTAAATGCTTGAAACAGGAAGCTCAAGCCCAGGGTCGCAGCCAGGAGGATCCATATGAACGAGGACCATCCTCCATATCCTCCGTAGGGCTTGACAAAATCCTTGGCAAAACCCCCGTATATTACCACAAAAAGCAGGCCTGCCGGAACTACCACTTTCAAAAGCCAGTTCCACCAGCGGCCTACTTTTATATCGGAGGTCTCATTGATGTGCTGGCGAAGCTTTTCTGCAGTAAAGACCCAGCCGATGATAATGGTGGCAACTGCACCGGTGAGAATAAGACCATAGAAAGCAAATGCTCGGTCTATAATGTCCAGCCAGAACAGTCCCCCCTGGGTGGTGAAGAGAAGCCCTACCAGAAACCCCAGTATACAGATAAGGGCTGTGGCCCTTTCCTTCTTCATGTTGAACTTGTCCCAGATAGGAGTTACCACTCCTCCATGAGTCAGGAAGAATGCTGAATCAACTCCCAGGAACCACAGGCACATGAAAAATATAAACCCGAAAAACCTTCCTCCTGTAGGCATCATGGAGATTCCCACAGGATAGGTAACGAAGGCCAGACCCAGTCCGGAGGCACTTACTTCCTGGGCGGAAATTGAAAGTGCCTGCATAATGAAACCAACAATACTGAATACCACATAACCGGCAAAGAAACTGGTTGCGCAGTTGGAAAAGGAGGTAATAAAAGCATTGTTGGTTATGTCTGATTTTCTGGTAACAAAACTGCCGTAAGCGAACATCCCTGCCATTCCCAGTGACAGGGTAAAGGCTATCTGACTCAAGGCGGCAAACCAGACCTCTATGTTTCCCAGAGCAGAAAAACTGGGTGTAAGGTAATAGTTCAGCCCCTGAACAGCTCCGGGCAGTGTCAGGCCCCTTACCAGCATGGCTACCAGCAAGGCCCATGGTATGGATACTGTCCATATTGCAATTTTTCCACTTACCCTGGGACCTTTGAATATGATGAAAAATATGACTATCCAGGTAATAGCCAGAAATCCAACTATGGGCCACTGAATACCACCCAGCTGTCCGGGACCGCTGGACAGATTCAGTACTTCTTTAAAGAAGAACGGCTCTGCGCCCTGTGCTCCTGCCTGTCCTGCCCCCCAGGCGAGGGTGAGCGACCCAACTGCATACCGGAGTGCCCAGGCCATAACCACACAGTAGTAGCTTACAATAAGGAAAGCCGTAAAAGCAGGCCACCATCCTGCCCACTCCAGTTTTTTGCTGACCCCTTCAAATACGCCGGGAGCACCTTTCTGGAAGTAGCGGCCCATTCCAAACTCCATCATCAGCCACGGCACACCCATTACTATGAGCCCCACTATCCAGGGAATCAAAAAGGCTCCACCACCGTACTCATACGTGATATATGGAAACCTCCATACATTCCCCAGACCTATGGCAGAGCCGATAGCGGCAAATATGAAATGTGCCCGGCTGGTCCATCTGTCTCTTTCCAGTGCCATAAATCCAACCTCCTTTCAGGGTAATTTTAAGCCGATGATTCTGGCTTTATTTTTATAGTTTTAAGCAGATTGATTTACTTGGAATAATATAAATTAAGTATATGTATATCATAAATGTACGCTTATGTCAAATTAATGTACGATTTATAGTTTTTTTATTATTATCATGGTTAATACACAAACTTAAAAGAAAGGGTAGGGGTATGAGTAATATCAACTGGGACAACCTGGGATTTGAAATTAATCCTGCAGAAAAAATGTTTGTGTCTCACTATAAAAACGGGAAATGGGAGCAGGGAGATGTTGTTGATTATGGCCCCATACCATTATATCCCTCTGCTGTGGTATTGAATTACGGCCAGGGGGTTTTTGAAGGTATGAAAGCCTACAGAACCAGGGAAAACAGGATTGCTATGTTCAGGCCCTATGACAATGCCAGGCGGATAAAAGAAGGGTGCATGAGGTTGTGCATACCTCCTCTTCAAGAAGATTTTTTTGTTGATTCCATACATACCCTTTTAAAAGAAAATAAACAGTATATACCCCCCTATGGCAAAGGTGATTTATATATAAGGCCAGTGGTGTTCGGCTCAGGCCAAATGCTGGGGGTGAGGCCTGCTACCGAGTACACCTTCGCCATATTTATGTCGCCGGTAGGCCCCTATTTCAGGGAAGGGTTCAGCGGAATAAAGCTGGAGGTACGCACCGATTACCACCGTGCCCCCTGTTTTGGTACAGGCGGGGTAAAAGCTGTAGGCAACTACGCTACTTCGTTGCTGCCCAGGGAAGTGGTCAAAGAAAACGGCTATCATGAAGTGCTTTACCTGGATTCCAGAACTTCCACCTATATTGAGGAAGTGGGGTCTGCGAATTTTTTTATGCTGAAGGACGGGGTTGTTTCTACACCCAGGCTGGGTGGGTCGGTTCTTCCAGGAATTACCAGAGATTCGGTGCTCACCATTGCCCGGGACAGATTCAATTTAATTCCCCAGGAGAGGGATATACGGTACGATGAGGCCTTTTCAGCAGATGAGCTTTTCTGCACCGGTACTGCTGCAGTAATTACTCCCATTGCTGCAGTGACCTGCGGTTCAAAAGAATATACCATAGGGGATGGGAAACCAGGTCCAATGACCAGAAAGCTTTACCAGGAACTCAAGGCCATTCAGGTTGGTGAAAAGTCCTCAAACTACGGCTGGTTTTATCCCGTAGAATAGACTCTCGGACCAAACTATAGGTTTTTTTGCTGAAAGGAGCAGAGGTTTTCAACGTTGCATTCCCTGCAGGCAGGCTTTTGGGACCTGCATATGTACCTGCCCTGAAAGTTGAGGGTGTAAGAAAACCTGGTACGGTCCGGGTACTCAATAATTTCCTGCAGTTCCTTCTCAATTTTGTCTGTATTGTTGGAGGTGCTGAGACCAAGTCTGACCGAGACCCGCTTTACATGGGTGTCTACGATAATTGACGGCACATCAAAGCAGTTTGCCACTACCACATTTGCAGTCTTTCTACCGATTCCCGGAAGCTTGCTCAGTTCCTGGGCGTCCCGGGGAAGTTCATTTCCATGGGTCTGCGCTATTCCTGAGGCCATTTTTTTCAGGCTTTTTGCCTTGTTTCTGTAAAACCCGGTTGGTTTAATTATATTTTCCAGCTCCCTGGAGTCTGCTTGGGACATGCTCCGGGGGTCAGGAAATCTTTCGAAAAGTTTTGGAGTAACCTGGTTTACCCTTTCATCGGTGCACTGGGCTGCCAGCAAAGTAGCTACCAGAAGCTCGAATGGGTTGTTGTAGGTGAGCAGTACTCTGGCGTCCGGATACTGTTTCTGGAGTATATCAAATATCCGGTAGGCTCTATTC
>JBMCUI010000120.1:0-7102 GCA_048622675.1 Spirochaetota bacterium
GATAATAAGAGCACCGCCGCCAAGGAAAGCAATGTTAATAGCTGCAGGCAGAGAGGTTGCTCTTCTTATAAACCGATAGGAGTTCGCAGAGGACAGTGCAGTCAGGATGTACAAAATAAAGTAGACTGCTCCGGTTGCCAGGGCCACCCTCCGGTCCTTACTCAGGTACATAAAAACAGGAATAAGCAGAGCGTACTGCCTGAGCACAGGCTGGAGATAGTCCTTTACTGATCTGAAAACAGCATCATAAAACGAGGAGTTGAGCAGGGCCCTGACGGTTCCCTTTTGTTTGAATATGGCTATAAAGTTTTTCAGAGTGCCCTTCAGCCTGTTTTTGGTCCTGGAAACAGCAGAGTCTATTCCCCCTTGTTTCATCTCCCCGTCCAGTTCCCCGGGGTAGGTCAGCATCAGCACCAGTGCAGCCACATAAGGGAGGGTGGATGCCAGAAAAATTATCCTGTAGCTTCCGGAGTAGAAGACCAGGCCGGCGGCAGCCAGAGAAGAAACAGCCGAACCGGTCTGGGCCCAGCCCCTGGTATGTCCGTAGTAGTTGACCCTGTATTCCGTGAGTGCATTCATCTCCAGGTAGTGCAGTATCATGGCTTTGTGGGTACCGGAGCGGAAAGCCTCTCCTGCTCCGAAGAGCACCATGGCCGCTGCATATATCCAGAACTCGGGAAAGAAGTAAAATATTATAAATGAAAGGATATAGCACCCGAAGGAATAGACCATAGACAACCTGCGTCCGCAGGTATCGGCAGCAACTCCGGTGGGTACCTCAAGAACATTGGTGGCGATTTCCCTTACTGAAAAAAGGGTCCCTATCTCCAGAAAGCTCAGCCCCGACTCCCTGAAAAAGAGCACTATAAAGGGATCAAAAAATTTCAAATTTTTTAAAAATCCGTACATACAGAACTTGTAGTACTGCCTGTCCCTGGGGAAGGAACGAACCATAGCTGCTCTCACAAAAAAAATTATGGAAAGAACCGGTGCAGCCCCTTCATATGCAATGGGGATTTCAACAATTCCTGCACCTGCAATTAAAAATAGCCGGTTTCCTATAATCTATATATCTTTTTGCTTTCAGTTAAACAACATTTTTCAGCAATCAACCATTGGTTCGCCATACCTATACTCGCAAATGCAGGAGATTTCACATGGACCATCACCCGAACAACCATGACCGCAGTCAAAACTGTGGAAAGGACAATACAAACAACAGGCTCCAAAAAATAAAACACCTTGTCCAGAACAAAGACAAGCTTATCTCCTTGTTTCATATGGAAATAGTGGAACTCAGGGAGGGTGCCTCCACGGTAAGGATGAACGTAACCCCGGGCCACCTGAATGCAGCAGGGGTATGTCATGGAGGCACCATGTTTTCACTGGCAGACGTCGCTTTTGCTCTGGCTTCCAACAGCCACGGCACCCTGGCGGTAGCACTGGATATGAGCATCAGCTTTCTGAAGCCAGTACCAGCAGGCCAGACCATCACCGCAACCTGCACGGAGAAGCACTTGGGGAAGAAAATCGGAGTCTATGAAATAGTGGTGGAAACCCCGGACAAAACTACTGTTGCACTGCTGAAAGCCACTGCATTCAGAAAGCCCCAGCCCCTCCTGGATTTTCTGTAACTGCACAAGACCAGCTGAAAAAGAAAGTTCCCTCCAGAGGACCCTCCCTGCTGTATTCTTTTTTATGAAAGAACCCTTTAATCAATCAATTCACCTGTAATGCAACCGGTATTATAACTCGATATTTTAATAAAGTACCCAGCACAGGAGGAAAAAGTGCAGAAAACCATCATGGTAATCGGGGCAGGGATACTTCAGACCCCTGCCATAAAAATAGCAAAGGAGATGGGCCTTTTTACTGTGGTCACAGACTACAATGAGCATGCCCATGGGATGAAGCTCGCCGACTATCCCATCATAATGAGCACCAGAGATGTGGACGGCACTGTAAGGACGGCCAGGAAATTTGCAAGGACCAGACCCATCCATGGAGTGATTACAGTGGGCACAGATGCCTCGCTGACTGTAGCAGCAGTAGCGCAGGCCCTGAATCTTCCCGGCAACAGGGTAGATGTAGCGGAGGCCACTACCAATAAAATTAAAATGAGAAAAAGGCTTGGTGAAAAGCAGGTCCCCCAGCCCGGGTTCTGCTCATGCTGGAGCTACCAGGATGTGCAGGAAGCTGCAAAAAAACTGGGATACCCCTTTGTAATAAAGCCGGCCGACAACATGGGGGCACGGGGAGTTATGAAGGTGGACACTCCAGAGTGTATTCCGTTTGCTTTTCACAGAGCCAAAAACGCCTCTCCCAGGGGGGAGATTATAGCAGAACAGTACATGGAGGGGCCTGAGCTAAGCATAGACAGCCTTATTTACCGGGGAAGGATTCACATAACCGGAGTTGCAGACAGAATAATCGAGTTCCCGCCCTATTTTGTAGAAACAGGGCACATAATGCCTACCAACCAGGAATCAAATAAAATAAAAGATGCTTTGGAAGTGTTTGAAAACGGAATCCGGGCACTGGGAATTGAAACAGGCGCAGCAAAAGGGGATATAAAACTCACCCCTGATGGAGCCAAAGTGGGAGAAATCGCCTCCCGTCTTTCCGGGGGATACATGTCTGCGTACACCTACCCCTACTCCAGTGGAGTAAATCTCATCAAAGCGGCCATTAATATAGCCCTGGGCGGCCCTCCCGGCGACCTCCGGCCGAAGTACAGCAGGGTGGCATGCGAAAGGGCGATTATTCCCGGAACCGGAGTGGTTAAATCAATACAGGGAGTGGAAGATGCCCTGGACCTGCCGGGAGTTAAAAATGTGTTCATTACCTGCAGTCCCGGGGATACCGTGCATATCCCCACCAGCAACGTAGAAAAATGCGGCAACGTGATAGCAGTGGGAGAAACCAGGGAACAGGCCCTGGAGGCGGCCAATCTGGGAGTAAAAACAATCAAAATAAATCTGGGAAATCATGGAGGACTTAATGAAGGGCTGATCAGAAAGGAGGCCCTCATCAAACTTGAGGGAATATGCAGGGTATGCAGCAGATGTGACGGTATTGAATGTGCCGGCCAGGTGCCGGGAATAGGCTCTCAGCTTAACGGAAAAGGATTCATCAGAAACATCAGGGCCCTGGGGGAGCACACCATAACCCCCAGGATACTGAAAGGCCTGGATAATATCAATACCGGAGCTGACCTTTTCGGCCAGCCCCTTGATCTTCCGGTCCTGCCTGCTCCCATGTCCAATATGCGCAGAAACCTGAAGGGTATTCTGGAAGAAACAGAGTACAATAAAAAGCTCCTGAAAGGAGCAAAAAGCGCCGGAGCCATCGGGTGCATAGCCCAGAAGGAGTTTGACCCGGACGGGGAAAATGTGGAATATATCACTTCTGCTTTAAGTGATGTATACGGCCACGGTATACCCTTCTTCAATCCTTACTTCGGTGAGTCCTGCACTCTGAAAAACATAGAAAAAGCCTGCATGGCAGGTATTAAAGTATGCGGTCTGAGTCTGGATGTACGGGACGGTCTGGGAGCAGCACGGATGAACCGTCTCAGGCTTGAAAAACTGATAGAAAGCTCTCCGGTCCCGGTAATAGTAAAGGGTATACTCTCCAGGGAAGATGCCCTGGAAGCATTGAGCTCCGGGGCAAGAGGGGTGGTATTGTCGAACCGTGGAGGAAGGGTCCTGGAGAGCCTCCCCCCAGGCATAGAGGTGCTGCCGGAGATAGCAGAATCCCTCAAAGGCCGTGCTTTGCTGATAGTGGATGGGGGCATAAGAACAGGCGAGGATGTGTTCAAGGCCCTGTCCCTTGGAGCCGACCTGGTGATGATCGGAAGGCCTGTACTGATACACCTGGTGGGAGGAGGAAGCGAAGGTGCCTGGTACTACCTGAACAGGGTCCAGGAACAGCTCAGGGAGGTCATGCTCCTGGCAGGAGTAAAAACAGTAAAAGAAGTCTCCTGCTCCAGCTCCGATGAAGACTTGCAGGAGCTGGAGTTTGGTCCACCCGAATACGGCATTCCTGCCCTTAGGTAGGCCGAATAACTTCTTACGGTATTATAAACTCCATGCCTGAATCGTATTCATCCGGAAGCCGGTGTGTAGAATGTATTTTTTTGGTTAAATTTTTGAATATTTTTCCAATCAGCTATTCTCTCTTCACTATTCACTTATTGACATGATTTCACATTCCTGGTAGACTCTTAACAAATATTGTTCAACTGGTTAATGATTGCCCGAGGTGCAAGGAAATATACACCAACAATAAAAGGAGGAATAAAATGGGGTTTGATAGAAGCTGGCTGGAGTGCCCTGAGTTCAAAGTGTTCACCGACTCCCAGTGTCAGCGGATATACTCGGCAGCACTGGATGTACTGGAACAGGTTGGAGTTAAGATTTTCCATAAAGAAGCACTTTCTCTGCTGAAGGATGCGGGAGCGTGGGTGGAAGCCAGTACAGCCCGCATACCTTCCTATATGGTCGAAGATGCCGTAAGGTCCGCACCAAAAAAAATAATGGTGTATACCAGAGAGGGAAAGCCGGGTATGAAACTGGAAGGGACCAGCTCCTTCTACGGCACCGGCTCCGACTGCCCCAATATACTTGATTCGTTCACCGGAGAAATAAGAAGATTTACTGCAGAAGATATAGCAAAAGCAGCCCTCATTACAGATGCACTCCCCAATATAGATTTCCAGATGTCCCTGGGGCTCATCTCAGACAAACCGGTGGAGGTCACAGACCTGTACCAGTTCCAGCAGATGGTTTTCAACTCCAGCAAGCCCATTGTATTCACCTCTCATGATTTAAGGGGGAATAAAGACATCTTTGAAATGGCTTCCATTATCGCAGGAAACAAACAGGAGCTGGTACAGCATCCTTTTATTGTCCACTACATAGAGCCTTCTTCTCCACTCCGGCATTCAAAAGATGCAGTGGATAAACTGCTTTTTTCATCTGAGTCAGGCATACCCCTTATATACACACCCTGTCCATCAGGAGGAGCCACTGCACCGGTAACTCTGGCTGGAAATATAGTGCTCACCCTGGCTGAAAGCCTGAGCGGAGTGGTGATCTCCCAGCTGAAGAGGAGAGGGTCCCCGGTTATTATAGGCGGGGTTATTACCATAATGGACATGAGAACCACAGCCTACTGCTACGGTGCAGCCGAGTTCCACCTGATGAGCGCGGCACTGGCCCAGATGAGCCATTACCTGAGGCTTCCCATGTTCGGAACCGCAGGATGCAGCGACTCAAAATGCGTAGACAACCAGGCAGCTATGGAAGCTACCCTGTCCATATCCATGCAGGCTCTTTCCGGAGCCAACCTGATACACGATGTAGGGTATATAGGATCAGGACTTATCGGTTCTTACGATATGCTGGTAATGTGCGATGAAATAATAGGAATGGCAAAAAGGTTCATGGAAGGAATCAGCACAGAAGACGAAGAGCTGGCTGTAGAACTTATTCACTCAGTGGGGCCTGGAGGAAACTTCCTGGCAGAGGAGCATACCCTCAAGCATTTCAAAACCCAGCACTGGCATCCCCTTCTCATGGACAGAAGCGAGCACCGAAGGTGGAGCAATGCCGGCAGCAAAACTCTGGCCCAGAGGACCAATGATAAAGTAAAAAAAATCCTGGAGGAACATCAACCAGGACCACTGGACCAGAAAAAGAAAACAGCCGCAGCCGGGCTCATCCAGAAAGAAGAAAAATCCAGAAAACTGGGGGAGGAATAGAATGGAATCAAATATAAACAAGATGGAGGGAGTTCAGCTGAAAGTACTGTCCCCTGCCCAGATTAAAAAAATTCACCTGGCCAGCCTGGAAGTCCTGGAGCGGACGGGGGTGCGGATTAAATGCAAACAGGCCATCCAGCTTTTAAAGGAAGGTGGGTGCAGGGTTGAAGGTGATGTAGTTCATTTCCCTCCCCACCTGGTAGAGTGGGCCATTCAGTCTGCACCTTCCCAGGTGCTGGTATATGACCGGCTGGGCAACCAGAAACTGGCCCTGGGAGGACATAACACCTACTTCGGCCTGGGACCCACCCTGCTGAATATGATCGATCCTGATACCGGACTGAGGCGCCCCTTTAAACAGCAGGACACCCGGAATGCAGCCAGAGTTGCCGATGCTCTGCCCAATATTGACTGGGTGATGGGTTATGGGACCATAAGTGATGTGCCTGCAGAATACTCAGACCGGTTTGAGTTCGAAGCAATGGTGGAGAACACCTCCAAGCCTATAGTTATCTGGAACTACACCGTCGAGGGGCTGGAGGATACCATAGAAATGGCATCAGCTGCTGCCGGGAGCAGAGAAAACCTGTTTAAAAAGCCCTTTATCGTGTCATACTCGGAGCCTATTTCTCCTCTCACCGGTGACGAAGCAGCCACCAGAAAACTGCTCCTGGCTTCTCAGTACGGCATTCCGGTGATTCACACTCCCTGTGTTCAGAGCGGGGCCAGTGCTCCGGTTACTCCTGCAGGAGAGCTGGTAAGCTCCAATGCAGAAAACCTGTGCTCTCTGGTAATCTCCCAGCTTAAAACAAAAGGCGCCCCATTTCTTATTGGCGGAGTGCTGACCATTATGGACATGCGCGATGCTATTATGTCCTACGGTGCTCCAGAGCTGTCGTTGATTATGGCAGCTTATATGGACATTGCCCACTACTACCAGATACCCACCTGGGGAACAGCAGGATGCACCGATTCAAAGCTGCCGGATGAACAGGCTGCAGTTGAAGGAACATTTTCCTGTCTGTTCTCCATGCTCTCCGGTGCCAATCTGGTACACGACGTAGGATACCTTGAATCAGGCAAAACAGGAGCTCTGGAAATGCTGGTCCAGGTGGACCAATCCCTGGGATATATAAAAAGAATAGCAGAGGGTATAAAGGTAGACGAGGAAACCCTGGCAGTTGATGTGATAAAAGAGGTGGGCCCGGGCGGGAACTTTCTTACCCATTCCCATACTCTTAACAACTTTAAAAAAGAGCTTTTTGAACCGGTGCTTTCAGACCGCCAGACCATATCCAAATGGACCAGTGACGGAAAAAAAACAATGCAGGACAGGAT
>JBMCUI010000121.1:0-7065 GCA_048622675.1 Spirochaetota bacterium
GGCCCATATTGTAGGAGTGGATGCCACCGAGGTGATCCATGAGCTTCTTCTGGCAAAACAAGCCGAGCTGCTGCCCGACGACATTGCAGGGATGATTCATGCACATCCCACTATATCAGAAGCAGTGATGGAAGCCATGCGGGCTGTAGAAGGCTGGGCAGTACACGTGTAAGTTCTTTTCTTTTGGTAAGGACCTCAGAAAAATACTTTATTTGGCATACAGGATTTTTATTTATGGTTTTATCCCCAAAAAATCTGGTATTTTGTACCAGAATTTGATCCATAATAGCTTGTAAGTACACTTCCATATAGATTTGTATATGATTATGATATCAAGAAGTCTTCTGCTGCAATACCTGCTTGTTTCAATATAGCGGATAATGTACCTTCTGGGATATCTCCAGGATGATTTGGAATTGTTGTTCGTTTTCTCGTTTCAGGATTCCACCAAATCTCATGACTTCCTCTGGCACTGCGATCAAACTCAAACCCAAACTTCCTTAGTTTTCGTGTTACATCCTTATAAGAAAACCCCGAAAGCTTCCCCATCTATTATAATCCAACAGTCACATCAATTTCGAATTTATCGTAAATTTTCTTCATAGTAGATGGAATAGGATCACCATGTTCAACATAAGATTCAACTAGTTTCTTAGCCACATCTTTAGCAATTTCAATAGTTTCAGCTATTGTTCTGCCTTGAGCAACCAACCCGGGCATATCCTTTGAAGTCGCCATATATTCACCATTTTCAACTTGTTGAATATTAAGATGTATAGAATACTCATCTGCCATGAATTAACCTCGATTTAAGTTATTGTATAAATTAATTTACTATTTTACATAGTAACAGAGAACAAACATCTACCATTTTAAACTTTTTCTTTATTCTAAGCACCGTTGCTCTGAATACCAGCTTTGGAAAATAATACTACTTTCTTTTTAAAAGTTCAATCTCACATTACCACTTGCTCAATTTTACATTCGTGAATGTTAGAAATAAATGACAAAATAAATTAGTTTGTTAAAAACTAACGAAAAGCTTCTACTTTTTTATAATTATGTCTTGGGATCTATCTTTCTATCCCCCTGCGGGCCTTTACCCCATTATGGAAGTAGTGCTTTACTTCCTTCATCTCTGTGACCAGGTCCGCTCTGGCAATAAGCTGGTTATGAGCATTTCTGCCGGTGATAATAAGCTCCACGTGACGGGGCTTCTGATCGATAATTTCAAGAAGCTTTTCCACCGGAAAGAGGCCCATATGTACTGCCACGTTGGCCTCGTCCAGGACCACCATATCGTAGTTTCCTGATATAACCGCCTGTTTTGCTTCTTCCAGGCCCTGGAGTGCCAGGTGTTTGTCTCTGGCAGCTGGGTGATTTTTTACAAATCCCTTTTTTCCGTACTGCCGGACGGTAATCAGGTCTTCGAACCTTTTGAGGGAGTCAAGCTCACTGTAATGTATGCCTTTAAGAAACTGGGCGATGAACACCCTGAGTCCTCCCCCGGCTGCCCGAAGGGCCTGCCCCAGTGCAGCAGTGGTCTTGCCCTTGCCGTTCCCGGTATAGACCTGTACATATCCTTTCATTTACTTTCCCTTTTGTGTTCTTATAGTTCTTATAACGGAATCATCATTTGGACCGGGTTGTAAGTACCGGGTTACATAAACCCTGGTATATAAGTGGTATAGACCAATTATAGTGGTATAGACCAACTTTTAAAATAGTACAATATCCCCCTATCTGGTCCACACCGTAATTTTTCCATTGGCAGGCCGATAGCATGCTCCCCCGGTATCCATGATCAGGTTTTCCGGTGCCTGACAGAGTGGTAGTTGTCTATGTACCTAAAACCATTGCTAAAGCAGTACTCCTCGGGGAAAAGGTACCTGCAGAAGGGTGGCAAAGAAAAGGTAAAATATTCCCACTACAGCGGCTACTATTACAATTTTGAGGAATATGTCCCGGGGCCGGCGCTTTCTTTCATCGAGCAGGATATACATAATTGAGAAAAACAGCACACTGGTGGCAACAAAACCCAGGGTCTTAATAAACGCAGCCCATGCAACTATCAGTACCACACACAGGGCTATGGTGATATACCTTGCTGTTACCCTGCCGAATACTTTGCTTTTTTCAGGCTTAATGAAGCTGAATATCAGAAGCAGAAAGCAAAGAAATCCCAGTATAATGGTGATTACCTGGGGGAAAAATGCTCCGTACCTGGTGAATTGCTGGGATTCAGCCCAGAAATACGCACATATACCCAGAAGTATTATTGCGGAGACCCTGTCAACGTTTTTCATAAGATTTCTTTCTGCGGAGAAAATTGGCAATAAAAGGCCATGAGCCTGAAATAAGAGTCAGAATGATAAGAACCACAGAAATCGGCCTGGTAAAAAACACCTGCAGTATTGACCCGGCTGCTTTTCCCATCAATATAGACTGCACCAGGCCTTCTTCGCATATCTGGCCCAGAATGATCCCCAGCACTATAGGGCCCGGATGAAAACCTGCCTTTCTGGCAGCGTATCCCATAAGACCAAAGAACAGCATTGCATATATATCAAATATATTGTTATTTATGGAAAAAGAGCCTATAACTGTAAGAAATACAATAAGAGGGGCCAGAAGGGCTATGGGGATATTGGTTATCAGCTTGGAAATAAGTTTTCCGCTGAATATTCCCATGGGAAGCATCAGGATGTTTGCCAGCACCAGAGAAAGAATAAAGGTATACGTTATTGCCCCGTGAGTGGTAAAAAGCTCTATTCCCGGCCGCATCCCCTGCAGCAGAATGGCTCCCAGAAGCACTGCTGCAGGCGGGGCGCCTGGTATCCCCAGGGTAAGGAGGGGAATGAGAGAGCCTGAAACCTCCGCATTATTTGATGCTTCCGAAGCTGCCACTCCTTCCATGATCCCCCTGCCGAACTTTTTAGGAAACCTGGATGCACGTACAGCTTCGTTGTATGAAACCATGCCCGCAATATTTCCACCTGCTCCAGGAATGATCCCGATAAAGATACCGATAACAGCTGACCTTAAAACCAGAAAAGGCCTTTTAAACAGAAGTTTCATGGCCACCATGCTGACCACCTTCTTCTGTTTGCGGTAGGGGATGACACTGTAGTGTTTTTCTTTATTCTCTACCATCCCCAGAATCTCCGGAATGCAGAAAAGCCCGATCAAAGCAGGGATCAGCCCTACTCCATCCTGGAGACTTACTATTCCGAATGTATACCGGACACTGCCTTCAATTGGTGCTATGCCTATGATGCTTATAAGGAGCCCAAAAGCCCCTCCTATAAGGCCCTTCAGTATGGAGTCCGAAGCAAGGGTTGCGATGATGGTGAGGCCGAAAGCGGTGATCCAGAAAAACTCCGGAGGACCGAATTTGAGGGAAGCCCTTGAAAGAGGGGGAGTAAGAAATATCAGGAACAGAACCCCTATGAGCCCCCCTATTACCGAGGATATGGTAGCAGTAACAATGGCCTTATAGGAATCCCCTTTCTTGGCCATGGGATAGCCGTCGAAGGTAGTGGCTATAGCCGAGGGGGTCCCGGGAGTGTTGATGAGGATTGCAGAGAAGCACCCTCCGAATATGGCCCCGCAGTATATTCCTCCCAGCAGTACCAGCCCATGGACTGCTTTCATGGCAAAGGTAAATGGCACCAGAAGAGCAATGGCCATGGTAGCGGTAAGGCCGGGAAGCGCACCTACTACGATTCCGGAGCCCACTCCTACAAACACCAGGATAAGGTTTGCAGGCTCCATCAGGTATCCTGCTGATTTTAATAAATAGGTGAGCATGTTATTTTATAGAGCCGGATATTTGTACTAATCAGTGCAGGAATTAAAATTCCTATATTTCTCCCAGCTCTTTCAGGGTAGTCACAATTTCCTTTTTCTTTTTTTCAATGAACTCTTCAAACTCTTCCGAGCCCAGATTCCTCACCTGAAAACCCAGCTCCTTCATCTTGGAGGTAAAGTTTTCTCCTGTGCATACCTGTGCAAATGCATTTTCCAGCGTTTCAACAATGTGCTCCGGAGTGCCCGGGGGTACGCACACTCCCCTGCTGATGCCTGCTGTCATATCTATTCCCCGTTCCTTGAAGGTAGGCACATCGGGCAGATGGGGAGTAAACCTCTTTTCAGTGCCCATTGCCAGAATGTTTATTTTGTCCTGGTGCTGGACCAGGTCATTGGAGTTGGCGAACAGGGCCATGGTATGGCCTCCCAGAAAATTGGCCACCGAAGGGGCTGCACCTGTAGAGGGTATGTAGGTGAACTCTGCCCCGGTCAGCTTCTGGAGCTGAAGCAGGGCCAGGTGATGGCCGGAGTGGGTTCCTGAGCCTCCAATGGTAATTTCACCGGGATGGTTTTTTGCGTATTCCAGAAATTCGTTGAGGTTTTTAAACTTGCTGTCCTCAAGTACAGCCAGTCCAATGGGAGTGGTCTGGAACATATATACCGGTTTGAGCTGGTCGGTTTCATAGCCTGCTTTTTCCCTGACCAGGGGCTGAATTATAATATGGGGGATGTTGTTCCCGCAGATGGTATAGCCCTCCGGCTTGGCCTTGACCAGATGGGACCAGGCTACTGCTCCTCCTGCCCCCGGCATATGCTTGATAATAATGTTTACTCCCAGGGCTTCCTGAAGCGCTTTTTTCTGGTGCTGGGCAGTTATGTCAGATTGACCGCCAGGATTGAATGGAATGATGTAAGTAATGCTCTTTGAGGGATACTTTTCTTCTTTCTTTGCTCCTGCTGCGAAAATCAGAGAAGGAATGAGAAGTACTGCCATGAATAAAAATAACAGCTTGACAAGGAGTCCGTGCTTTATGTTTTTCATCTGTCTCTCCTGAGTTGAAATATCTCCTATGGTAATTCATTTTTGTGTATGGGTAAAGAAAGAGGCGGTAGTGAGCTAAAAAAAATGCTTATAATGCTCTAGAACTTATAACGAATTATGATAACCTGCCCGGTTGTATATTTGTAGTAATGAAATTAATATGCATTTGAGCTTGAAATAAAATTCGATTTTTTGGTGTTAATTACAGCATGAAAAGGAAAACACACCCTCCTGTATGCGAAATGCCCAGGCAGAAGCTTTGCCGAAACGGTCCATCCAATCTTACCAATGTGGAGCTTATTGCAGTCATTCTGGGCAGCGGGGCCAGGCAGAGCGATGTTTTTAAAATTTCACAGAGGATCAGCAGTTTTCTGGATGAAAATATGGGCCTGCTGAAAAAGGATTATTCGGTTTTTCTGGAAGGGCTTTCCAGGATCACCGGGATGGGTCCTGCCAGGTCCAGCCAGGTGGCTGCCTGCGTGGAGCTTTGCTCCAGGCTTTTGTCCAAACAGGAACAGGTGATAAAAAATGCACGTGATGCGGTGCCTCTGCTTTCGTACCTGAGCAGCAAAAAACAGGAATACTTTGTGTGTATTAATTTAAACGGAGGCAACAGGGTGATATCGAACAGAGTGGTAACCATAGGTCTGGTGGACCAGGCACTGGTCCATCCCAGGGAGGTATTTGCCGATGCGCTGATAGAACGGGCTGCCAAAGTGGTGGTGGCCCACAACCACCCTGGCGGGGAAATGACCCCTTCAAATGAGGATGTAACTATCACCAAAAAACTGGTCCGGGCTTCAGAAATACTGGGTATCACCTTTCTTGACCACATTATCATAGCCAATGGGGGGTTTTTCAGTTTCAGAGAAGAAGGTATGCTGGACAACTGCTCAGGACAAACAGGCTGAGAGCCCGGCAGACCCTTTGTATGGTTGCTTTCACCACGGAAGTTCTTTGTTTTGACTTTCAGCCCGGCATTGCTTAATTTTTCCTTGAAATGCCGGAATTTAAGCTAAAATCACCATACGGACCAAAAGGAGACCAGGCCCAGGCTATCGATAAGCTTTCCCGGGGTCTGCGGGAAGGAGCAGATTTTCAGACCCTTCTGGGTGTAACAGGTTCCGGCAAGACCTATACCATGGCCGGAGTTGTAGAAAGGATAAACAGGCCTGCCCTGGTAATTTCCCATAACAAGACCCTGGCAGCCCAGCTCTATCGGGAATTCAAGGAGTTCTTCCCGGAAAATGCAGTGGAATACTTTGTGAGCTACTACGATTATTATCAGCCGGAGGCTTATGTTCCGGCCACTGACACCTTCATTGAGAAGGACTTCTCCATAAACGACGAGATTGACAGGATGAGGCTTTCCGCCACATCCTCGCTTATGGAAAGAGAAGATGTGCTGGTGGTGGCCACTGTTTCGTGTATTTACGGAGTGGGCAATCCCCGTACCTACAAGAAAATGCGGGTAACACTGAATGCGGGTGAGAGCGTAGACCGGGACTTTGTGCTGAGGAAGCTGGTGGAGATCCAGTATTCCAGAAATGATTACGAGTTTACCAGGTCCACCTTCAGGGTAAAGGGAGAAGTGCTGGAGATTTTTCCCTCCTATGCCAGAAATGCAGTAAGAGTGGAGTTCTTCGGGGATGAAGTGGACAGGATTTTCATTTTCAATCCGGTCTCCGGAGAGGTACTGGAGGAGAAGCAGAGCATTATAATTTATCCTGCCTCCCACTACGTGGTAGAGCCGGTGAGCATGAAAGATGCCATAGCGAAAATTGAAAAAGAGCTGGAGGAGAGGTACAATTACCTCATATCTCATAATAAGCTCCTGGAGGCCCAAAGGCTCAAAGCAAGAACGGAGTATGACATAGAGATGATGAGGGAGCTGGGATACTGCAGCGGAATAGAAAATTATTCCAGGCATATATTCGGAAGGGAACAGGGAGAACGGCCTGCTGTTCTGCTGGACTATTTTCCGGAAGACTATATCATGTTCATCGATGAATCGCATGTTACTGTTCCCCAGATCGGGGCTATGTACGAGGGAGACCGCTCCAGGAAGGCCACCCTGGTGGAACATGGGTTCCGGCTCCCATCGGCTCTTGACAACCGTCCCCTGAAGTTCAATGAGTTCGAAAGCCTTATCAACCAGACGATTTTCGTATCAGCTACTCCGGCTGACTTCGAGACCAGGAAAAGCTCCCGGG
>JBMCUI010000122.1:0-7041 GCA_048622675.1 Spirochaetota bacterium
AGCCTGGTCCGCTGGAACGCCATGGCCATGGTGGTGCGGGCCAACCGGGTAGAGCATGGAATCGGGGGGCATATATCCACCTATGCTTCCCAGGCAACCCTGTTCGAAGTGGGCTTCAACCATTTTTTTAGAGGGAAGAATGAAAAACACCCCGGGGACATTATCTATTTCCAGGGACATGCTTCACCGGGGATATATGCACGAGCTTTTCTGGAAGGGAGGATTACCGAGACCCATCTGGAAAACTTCCGCAGAGAGCTGAAACCGGAAGGAGGGCTGTCTTCCTATCCCCATCCCTGGCTGATGCCCAACTTCTGGGAGCTCCCTACTGTTTCCATGGGGCTGTCACCAATTATGGCCATATACCAGGCCAGGTTCAACCGCTACCTGGAAGACAGGGGATTGACTGAACCCTACGACCAGAAAATATGGGCCCTTCTGGGAGATGGGGAGATGGACGAGCCCGAGGCAATGGGAGCTATTACCCTTGCAGCCAGGGAACAGCTTGATAACTTAATATTTGTGGTCAACTGCAACCTCCAGCGGCTGGACGGCCCGGTGAGAGGCAATGGGCAGGTGATACAGGAACTGGAAGCAGCATTCAGGGGAGCAGGATGGAATGTAATCAAAGTGGTGTGGGGCAGTGACTGGGACCCTTTGCTGGCAAAAGATACAGAGGGGGTGCTGGTGGAGCACCTGAATGAGGTGCTGGACGGGCAGATGCAGAAATACGCAGTATCAAGCGGTGACTACATACGCAGGCATTTCTTCGGGCAGGATGAGAGGCTGCTGCAGATGGTGGAAAGGTATTCGGACGAGCAGCTCCAGAGACTAAGAAGGGGGGGGCACGATCCGTTGAAAGTATACAATGCATTCAAAGCTGCAGTGGATAATAAAGGCACTCCTACAATTATTCTGGCCCAGACTATCAAAGGATACGGCCTGGGAGAGGCGGGAGAGGGAAGAAATGTTACCCACAAACAGAAGGAGCTCAATCAGAAAGAACTGAAAGAGTTTCGTTCCCGGTTTGGTATTCCCATCTCCGATAAGGAGGTGGCAGAGGCACCATTTTACAAGCCGGATGAAGACAGTGATGAAATCAAGTATCTAAAGAAACGAAGAGAAGAGCTGAACGGTTATGTTCCAAATAGATCGGTCACGGTAGAGCCGCTTGCTATGCCTTCAGATGAGATTTTTCAGGAGTTTTACCAGGGATCGGGGGATCGAGAAGCAGCCACCACCATGGTAATGGTGCGGCTTATTTCCAGACTTCTACAGGACAAGGATATAGGGAGGCTGGTCGTTCCTATAGTACCGGATGAAGCACGTACGTTTGGTATGGAATCACTGTTTCGTTCTGCAGGGATTTATTCCCATGTTGGTCAGCTCTACGAACCGGTGGACAAGGAGAGCCTTCTGTATTATAGAGAAGCGAAAGACGGGGCTATTCTGGAAGAAGGAATAACCGAAGCCGGGTCCATGTCGTCATTTATTGCAGCTGGCACCGCCTATGCCTCACACGGCATTAATGCTATTCCATTTTTCATATACTACTCCATGTTTGGGTTTCAGCGGATCGGTGACCTTATCTGGGCTGCCGGTGATGCCCAGGCCAAAGGGTTTCTGGTGGGAGGCACCTCCGGCCGCACCACCCTTCCGGGTGAAGGCCTGCAGCACCAGGATGGAAACAGTCACATACTTGCCTGTAATGTGCCCAATCTTGTAACCTATGACCCCACCTACGCATACGAAATAGCAGTTATTGTTCGGGATGGGATACGCAGGATGTACAACCAGCAGGAAAATATTTTCTATTATCTTACCGTAATGAACGAGCTTTACCAGATGCCACCCATGCCGGAGGGAGCGGAGGAGGGGATACTAAAAGGAATGTACCGGTTCAAGTCCTCCGGTAAAGGAAAAAACAAAGTACAGGCCCACCTGCTGGGAAGCGGGGCTATCCTGCAGGAGGCACTACAGGCCCAGCAAATGCTCGAACAGAACTACCAGATTTCATCTGATGTGTGGAGCGTTACCAGCTACAAGGAACTGTACAGAGATGCAGTCAACACAGACCGCTGGAACCGTCTGCACCATCAACAGAAAGCAAGGCGAAACTACATTGAACAATGTTTTGACGATGAAAAAGGAGTATTTGTGGCAGCTTCAGACTACCTCAAATTCCTTCCTCTCTCTATTGGAAAATGGATTCCTGGTCAGTACGAAGTACTGGGCACAGATGGGTATGGCCGCAGTGACAGCAGGGAGGCACTCAGGGATTTTTTTGAAGTGGATGCCCGGCACATTGTACTGGCAGCTTTACACGCTCTGTATAAACAGGGACAGATTGACAAGAATAAAATAAAAGGGGCGGTAAAGGGTATGGGTATTCACCCTGACAAGCCCAACCCCATTTCCTCGTAAGGAGAGGTCTATGATATACGAAGTAAAACTGCCGGAAATCTCAGAAAATGTAGAAACCGGGGATGTGGTACAGGTACTGGTTTCACCTGGGGACAGTGTGGAAAAAGAGCAGGCCCTTATTGAGCTGGAGACAGAGAAAGCTGCGGTGGAGATACCTTCTCCGGAAAAGGGTAAAGTAGTTGAAATCAATGTAGAAGCAGGAGACACGGTAAAAGTAGGCCAGCTTATTTTGAAGCTGGAAACTGAAGAAGAAGCTGCTGAATCGAAAGCCCCTGCTGAAGAAAAAAAGGCTGAAACAGAAGCTCCTGCACAAAAGCCTTCAGCACCTCAACAGGCTTCTCCGGAGCCTGAGGAGAAAAAAGCGCCAGAACAACCACCCCCGGAAGAAAAAAAACCTGCTCCTGCTGCTCCTTCAGTCAGGCGTCTGGCCAGGGAGGTGGGAGTTGATATCCACCAGGTTGAAGGTACAGGACCCGGAAAAAGGATAACTTCTGATGATGTGAAAAACTATGCAAAACAGGTGGTTTCAACTCAGCAAAAGCCGGAAGGGATGGCGGAACAGGCTGCGTTTCGCCCTCTTCCAGATTTTTCACGATGGGGTGAAGTGGAACGCAAACCCCTGAGCAAGGTAAGGCAAATTACCGGTGAGAATACTCAGTATGCGTGGAAAACGATACCCCATGTCACCCAGTTTGACAGCGCAGATATCACCAGACTGGAAGCTTTTCGGAAACAGCATCGTGATGAGGTTGGGCAGTCAGGGGGGAAGCTTACCATTACTGCTGTTATCATCAAAGTAGCTGCCTCTGCACTGAAAGTTTTTCCGCAGTTTAATGCCAGCTTGGACATGGAACAAAAAGAGGCGATTTACAAAAAGTATGTACACATTGGAGTAGCTGTGGATACCCAGCGGGGGCTGCTGGTACCGGTTATCAGGGATGTAGACCAGAAAGATATAGTCCAGCTTTCTATAGAACTGACCCAAATAGCAGAAAAAGCCCGCAATAAGAAGATCACTCCAGGAGAGATGGAAGGAGGAAATTTCACCGTATCGAATCTGGGAGGCATTGGTGGTACAAATTTTACTCCTATTATTTATCCTCCCCAGGTAGCTATACTGGGAGTATCCAGGGCTGTCCGGCAGCCTGTACTGGAAGACGGCCAATGGAAACCACATATAATAATGCCTCTGGCACTCTCCTACGATCACCGGATAATAGACGGAGCAGACGGAACCCGATTTCTGCGCTGGATTGCACAGGCACTGGAAGACCCTCTCATGCTGGTGTTTGAGGGTGGGGGCAAATAAGGGAGGACATCATGGCAGAAAAGAAAGAGACCAAAACTCAGGTTGCAGTAATAGGTGGAGGACCCGGGGGGTATGCGGCAGCATTTATGGCTTCTGACCTTGGTATGGAAGTAACCCTGGTCGATCCAGAAGAAAATCCTGGCGGAGTGTGCCTGTACCGGGGGTGTATCCCGGCAAAAACACTGCTTCAGGCAGCAAAATTACTATGGGAGGTAGAGAGTGCTGGTGAGTGGGGAATAGATTTCGGGAAGCCCCGGATTGACCTTGACAGGCTGCGGTCCTGGAAAGATGAAGTGGTAACAAAGCTGACCAGGGGAGTGGGACAGCTGAGCAAGCATAGAAAAATACGTCACATCCAGGGAAGGGCCAGGTTCGATGATCCTCATTCTTTAACCATTAACTCAGAAAAAGAATCCAGCACCCGGGTCTCTTTCAACCAGGCTATTGTGGCCACCGGAGCACGGCCTGCAGCTCTTCCAGGAGTGTCTTTTGATTCTCCCAGAGTGCTGGACTCCACCAAAGCCCTGGAATTACAACAGGTGCCCGAAACACTGCTGGTAGTTGGCGGTGGGTTTATAGGGTTGGAGCTGGGAAGTGTATATGCCTCGCTGGGCTCCAGGGTGACCATTGCAGAAATGATGCCCGGGCTGCTTCCAGGAGCAGACCGGGACCTGGTCTCTGTGTTTACCCGGCACGCAGAGGACCGTTTTGAAGCCATCATGCTGGAAACAGCCATAACACTGGAGGAAACAGACCAGGGAATAAAGGCCTCTTTCCAGAAGCAGAACGGCACAGAGGGAAGGGTCTTTGAAAAGGTGCTGATAACGGTTGGCCGCCGCCCCAACACAGAAAACCTGGGACTGGAAAATACCAGGGTGGAGCTGAATGAGAAAGGGTTTGTGAAGGTAAACTCCCAGCAGTGTACTGCAGAGTCTTCGATTTACGCAGTAGGAGATGTGACCGGAGGAATGCTGCTGGCCCATGAGGCTGCTCACCAGGGCAGAATAGCAGCAGAGGTCATTGCAGGGAGAAACGCAGCCTTCGAGCCGCAGGCTATCCCGGTGGTGGAGTATACTGACCCGGAGATTGCCTGGTGCGGGCTGACTGAAAACCAGGCGCAGCAGCAAAACAGGGAGGTGAATATTTCCAGGTTCCCCTGGCGGGCCTCAGGAAGAGCGGCGACCATGGGGCGAAAGGACGGCATTACCAAGATTATCAGCGACCCGGATACACAACGGGTTCTGGGAGTGGGGATTGCAGGCCCATGGGCAGGTGAGCTGATTGGTGAAGGGGCTCTGGCTGTAGAAATGGCTGCTACTGTAGAGGACCTGTCCCTTACCATCCATCCTCATCCTACGTTATCAGAAACACTTATGGAAGCAGCTGAAGCATTTTTCGGGCAGAGCACCCATATATATCGTCCAAAAAGAAAATAGTTTGTTAATTGTTTAACTGCAAAGTCTTGACCATGTCAGGACAGGGGATCAAATTCTTTTAAAGGTGAAAAAAAGAAAGGAAAAGGAAAATACATGGGAGACAGGATGTACAAGAAACTGGCCGATAGAGGTGTTTTGGAAAAAAGCCCTATTTTCGTATTTGCTGCAGACCACCCTTCCGGGATGGGAATTCACGGTCTGGGAAAGGCTGACAGCGAGGGCAGGCACCGGACTCACCCGGAGTTCCTCCAGCTCATTCGCAGGGTGGTGAACGATGGGTATATAGACGCTATCTTATTGGCTCCTGCCGATGCAGAACTTCTGGCCAGGAAAGAACAGCTGTTTGAAAAGGCTGCGGTGACTCCCATTGTACGCATGAATGCAGAGACAGGGATCTGGAGTCCCAGGTATGGGTCCTACCATGAGTATCCTTCGTTTCCATTCCAGACCATCCTGGTTGACGAAGCCCGCTACTGTGAAGCGCTTATGGGAACGGTAGAACACTGCAATGTAACTACAGGTCTTTATTCCATTACCCTCAACAATGATGTGAATGCTGATGAGCGTACACTGAGTGCCTATATGCGGTTTGCCCGGGAGGTGGGCAACGTAGAGGACTTCCATCATATTCTGGAAGTGTTCCCTCCCAACCGGCCTCTTCCAGAAATGGACTCGGAGCAGACCGGAGGGTACATAGCTGATTCAATTGTGAGGATAATGAGCCACCTGGTGCGCTCTCAGAGGCCTCTGCTTATTAAGACAGCGTACCTGCACCGAAAAATCTGGCAGGAGCTCACCAGTTTTAACCCGGAGCTGAACATAGGGGCGCTGGGAGGCTCCTTTAAGGACACTTTCACCACATTGAACCTGGCCTATGAGGTTGTACATAATGGCGGCAGGGCAGTGCTGTTCGGACGCTCTATTTTTATGGAAAAAGATCCGGTAAAGTTCTGCAGGGTTATGAGAAAGGTAGTGGACAAAGAGATAACCCCTGATCGGGCTCTGGATAACTACAGGGAGGGTATTTTATGAAGGTGGTGAATGGGAAAAAGAAACTGCTGGTGGCAGCAGGTATTTTGGTTTTACTGCTGGTAGCCAGCACTCGGGATAGCCACCTGGCAGCTGGTAAACAGAAGGTGGGGCCGAAACCCCAGAAGGTGGAGGACCAGTTTGTTCCCCGGGGAGCACTTTACTTCCTTACCAGCAACAGGGACGGCAGGGGCAGACCTCGAGCTGGAGATGACAAGATATACCGCATTGTTCCTGAGCACTAGAGATGTGTTTTTCAATAGATGGAAAATTATCTTTATCAGTGAAGCTACACAGGTATATATGCTGCTTTTAAAGATTATCAGAAAGCAACTGCCTTCTACAAAGGTAAGCAAAAATAAAATATTATAGGAGGAGGTCATATATGTCTTCTATTGGAGAAATGGTACAGCATGCGGACTGGAAGTCAGAAAAGCATGTACCGGTAATTGAATGTCCCGATCAGGTTGACTCGGGTGAGACCTTTGGGGTCACTGTTACTATTGGCAAGGAGATTAGTCATCCCAATACTACTGAGCATCACATCAGGTGGATATCAACGTATTTTAAGCCGGACGATGAGAAGTTTTCCTATGTAGTGGGGAACTTTGAGTTTTCTGCCCATGGCGAATCCACCCGAGGCGCCAACCAGGGTCCTGTTTACACCCACCATGCGGTAACTTCACATATGAACATTAATAAAAATGGTACCCTGTATGCACTTTCCTACTGCAACATTCATGGATTGTGGGAGTCCAGTAAAAAGATTGAGGTGAGATGATCTTTATGTAAGGCCAGCCCTGCTGCTGCCCAGAAGCTGGAACATACTGGAGTATTGGCCAT
>JBMCUI010000123.1:0-7025 GCA_048622675.1 Spirochaetota bacterium
GCCCATTCCGGCCTTTATCCCGCCCATAAGCTGGAAAACAATATCCCGAACACTCCCTTTGTAAGGCACCAGCCCTTCGATTCCTTCAGGCACAAACTTGCCGCTGTTATCCTGAAAATATCGGTCAAACGAACCTTTTTTCATAGCCCCTTCTGAGCCCATACCCCGGTATTCCTTGAAGGAGCGGCCCTGGAAAATTACCTTCTCTCCGGGACTTTCATCTGTGCCTGCAAACAGGCTTCCCACCATTACTGCATCCGCACCCGCTGCCAGGGCCTTTACTATATCACCCGAATACCTGATACCTCCATCCGCTATCACCGGCACATTATATTTCTGTGCCACCCGGGAGCACTGCAAGACTGCAGTAAGTTGGGGAACTCCCACTCCGGCAACCATTCGGGTGGTGCATATTGATCCAGGGCCGATACCGATCTTTATTATATCTGCACCGGCATTGATAAGCTTCTCTGTGCCTTCAGCAGTTGCCACATTCCCTGCAACAATGAGCAGGTTTTTGTAGGTCTGTCTCAGCCTGTTTATGGACTGTATAACCCTTTTAGAATACCCGTGGGCGGTATCAATAACTATGGCATCCACATCCACTCCCACCAGAGCTTCCACCCTTTCGTCCAGGTCGGGAGAAGGCCCCACTGCTGCAGCTACTACCAGCCTTTTTTTCTCATCCAGTGCCGAGTTGGGGAACTGGATGGCTTTTTGAATGTCTTTGATAGTAATTAAACCGATCAGGGTGTCGTTATTGTCCACAATAGGCAGTTTTTCAATTTTGTACTTCTGGAGGATTTTCTTTGCTTCTTCCAGCGTGGTGCCATCCGATGCTGTGATGAGATTGTCACTGGTCATAAGATTTTTTACCGGCTGGTCAAAGTCTTCAATAAACCTGAGGTCGCGGTTGGTAAGTATTCCTACCAGTTTTCCACCTTCAGTAATAGGGATACCCGATATTCTGAAGCTGCTCATGATTTCCAGTGCTCTGTTAACCGGAGCAGAGGGGTCCAGGGTAACCGGGTCTATGATCATCCCGCTCTGAGACCTCTTTACCTTTTCCACCTCTTTGGCCTGGGCCGGGATGGAAAGGTTTCGGTGTACTACCGCCAGTCCCCCTTCCCTGGCCAGAGCAGTACCCATCCGGTATTCAGACACAGTGTCCATGGCAGCAGCTATTATAGGGATGTTCAACGAAAGGCCTTTAAGGGAAACCGAAAGGTCGATATCCTGTGGAGACACCTCGGAGTATCCGGGTACAAGAAGCACATCATCAAAAGTCAATCCAGTAGCATCCTGGTAATTCATCATAATGCTCCAGTAAAATAGAAGCTAAAATCAAATAGTATTAATCATAATACTAATTTTTGTTTACAAAATAAATGAATATTTTTCCTATGCTCACAGGGAGCAGCATTACGGTACACACGGCATGTTCTCTTAATACAGACAGTACTCAGGGTACACAGTTAATTCAAGAACACCTCTATATATGACGATGTGTTTAATGAAATGAAATTAAAACTCCTGGCTGTGATATTGATATTGACCCTGCTTTCACCTCTGGGACTGGAGGCAAGGAGACTTTATTATGCGGAGGAGTTCTATCTTTACGTCCTGAACCTCTACTATACCAGTCCAAACTTAAACAGGAACATTAGATTTATGCAGTGGGCTCTGGAAGCCCCATTTGACAACCCCGTCCGGAGCCTTGCCCTTATCAAAACCGAAGATGATTTTAAAAGATACAAGGCCCTTTTTAAAATGCACGTAAACCTGCTTATCATAGACAGCTATCTTCAGCTGGCCCGCCGGTTTGACAAGCCTCACATTTACTTCTTCAACCTGCAGTATGCAGAACAGCTGAAAGAAAGCTTTACTGTTGCCAGATATTACTACCAGATAGTTCTCAATTACTGGAAAGAAGCAAAGAAATACTCCAATCAGGCTGAAGCAATACCTGCCAGGATAAACCTGGATGCATGGGAGGATGAACATTATTCAATCCAGTCAGAAAAGCTGGACTACCAGAAAGTGGTCGAACACAGACTGAAAGAGCTGGAAGCTAAACTAGCCAGAGTGGAAAACTACCTTAACTCTTCTATATCCCCAGTTTCTTCTTGATTCTTTGCAGGTCAAAAAACATGCTTTTCAGCTTCGGTTTAAGAGCTATAAACTCCATTTCTGATTTGAAGTTAATAGCAGGTATCCCCAGTATTTTTCTTCCCTTTTTTACCACTTTGTCCATAACTCCTGCCTTAGCTCCAATGTATACATCGTCTTCAATTGTTATATGGTCTTTGAGCCCTACTGCACCTGCTATAACCACGTTATTTCCAATTTTCACACTGCCCGAAATACCGCTCAGAGCACAGATAACCGTATTTCTGCCGATTTCCACATTGTGCGCCACATGCACCAGATTGTCAATTTTGGTATTCTCACCTATCCTGGTGTATCCAATAGTGGAGCGGTCTATTGTGGTATTCGCCCCGATTTCTACATAGCTTTCAATATATACACCACCTACCTGGGGTATTTTCTGGTTTCTGCCTTCCAGGTTTGCATACCCGAATCCTTCGCTCCCAATGACTGCCCCTGAATGAATAATCACATTATTCTCGATTATGGTGTTCGGATAGATGGTAACATTGGGATAAATAATGCAGCCGTTTCCTATCCGGCAATTACCGCCGATGAATACTCCCGGGCCTACATAGGTACCGCTCCCTATTGAAGCAGCTCCCTCCACCCGGACAAAGTCTCCAACGCAACTGCCTTTTTCCAGGCTGGCATTAGAACTTATGCTGGCCCTGGGAGATACACCTGAAGACAGGTCGATATTTTGACTGAACAGAGAAAGGAGTTTGATAAAAGCATGCTCTTTTTTAGAAGGATCAATCTTTATATACGTATAATTTCGGTTCTGAGGAGAAAAATCCACCACCACACAGAGAGGATTCACCTCCCCCAATCTCCCCATAGCTTTATCTTCCTTTATAAATACCACCGAATGGCTTTTTGGGTCCCGGGGTGATGAAATAGAGTGCACCTCCATGTTTCGGTCGCCTATCACCTGCCCGCCGATCTGCTCAGCTATGTATCCTGCTGAATAGGTCAAATCTTTTTCTCCTAAGCTATATATTAGTTAAATTGAAAACACCAAAAACTTTTTTTTGCATCAAATATGAAAAGATAACCATGCCCTGGAGTAATTATGCTCCGGAGTTGCAGGTATTAAGCCCCGTAGTTACTGGCAAAACTTTTCATCTCCTGTTCCGGGGCCCTACCATTAAAAATGATGTTATAAATACTCCTGTACAGTGGGAGTTTTTCCCACAGCTGTTTATCCAGCCCCTGGATATATTCTGCACCCAGCTTCAGGGTATGATACCCTTCTGCAATTTTATCCTCGCTGATCATTTTATTATACGCCTGGAGTGGGTCACAGCCGCTTCCCACATACTTGCCATACAATCCATTTCTCCCTGAGGAGGCAGTTACATACAGATCGCCTACACCTGCCAGACCATACACAGTATCAGGGCTTCCACCTGCCATGTCCACAATCAGGGCCATCTCTGTTACAGCCTGAGTGAAAATCATTGATTTAAAATTATGGCAAAGCCTGCCCGAAGATTTGTACATACCATCGGATATTCCAATACCCACAGCATACACATTCTTCAGGGCAGAAGAGACCTCAACTCCGGTAATATCTTCTGAGCCGGCTACCCGGTAGTAGTCTGTAAAAAACCACTTCAGTTTTTTTCTTAACAGTGTATGGGACATGCCGAATACAGTTGCGGTGGGGATATGGTCTGAAAGCTCGGTGGCCTTTACCGGTCCACCCACCGAAGCCCATATCAACTGCTTGCCGGGACATGCCTGGTTAAACATCTCCATCCCTGTTTCACTTATCCTCCTTATCCTTCTCTCATGTACAACAAACCCCTTGGTGAGAGTTAATAAAATTACATCGGTTTCTTTGTGAACTCTTCTCAGGCAGTCCAGAAACCTCTCCATTACCGGGATGAAACCCTCGCTGGAAACTCCCATAATCACCACATCCGCACCCTCAAGTGCTTCTTCAAGCTGATCAGAGTAATAAACACGGACATTGTGGTCAAGCCTTTTATTCAGCCTGGGATGTTTTCCTGAAGCACAACTTGATATGATCTCATCATCAAGCCAGGTACCCCAGAGTCTTACCCCTGCTCCATTCTCAGAAATCGGAAAGGTAATGGCACCGCCCATATACCCTGCACCTAGAACACAAAAGTCAATCACCATCAATAACCTGTATCGATAAACTTGAACTCTTTATATTATTATAAAATATTTTGTTAAGTATAACAATTAAATGAGCATTTTTCAGCCTGACACTTGACCATTGTTGTGCAGAAGCACCATCTTGCCTTCAAAAAAATAAGTTTTTATTTACTAAAAGTATGCTCGTTAGTATAATAGTTATCTATTGGAATATATCAGGAGGCAGTCATGAAAATCGCACTCATAGAACCCAAACCCCCGTTTAACACTTACTATTTCTTCAATAAAGAGCTGCCGCTTCTGGGAAACCTTTTTTTAGGCACCATACTCAAGAAAGCCGGACACCAGGTAAAGGTTTTCAAGGAAAGTGTCAAGTCGGTGTACAATGAAAAGACCGATGAGCTTCATCCTTTTCTTAAACAGGCAGATGCAGTTGGCTTTAGCTCCATCACCCATACTGCCAAAAGGTCGTACCAGGTCGCCGATGCGATAAAAAGGCAGTTTCCATCCAAAAAAATAGTCATGGGCGGAAGCCATCCTTCCGCTTTACCTGAAGAAGCACTTCAGCACGCTGACCAGGTAGTGGTCAAAGAAGGAGAGTATGTGGTCAGAGACATTTTCGAAGGCAGGATCAACGACCCCATTGTACATGGTCCGCTCATAAACATTAATGACGTTCCTGCTATTGACCTTTCGCTCCTGGAGGGGTACCGGTATAAAAACGGCAAAATTAACCTGAAATTTGCACCTATACTGGCATCCAGGGGATGCCCGTTTGACTGCAATTTCTGCTCAGTAAGCTGGATGTTCGGAAAGAAGTACCGGGTAAAAGACCCCGACCTGGTAATGGAAGAAGTAATGATGCGGTATAATGAAGGGTTCAGGACCAGCTTTTTCTATGATGACAATTTCGCTGCCCAGCGGACAAAAACAAAAGTGTTCCTGGAAAAGCTTATCCGGGCAAACCTGGACTTCAGATGGTCAAGTCAGTTCAGGGTTGATGTTGCCAAGGACAGGCAGCTGGTTAAACTGCTGAAAAGGGCAAACTGTACCACACTGTTCATTGGTGTTGAATCAATCAATCCAAAGGCCCTTCAGGACTATAACAAGCACCAGACCGTGGAAGAAATCAAACAGTGTATAAGCATACTGAAAGAAGAAGGGATGCATGTTCACTCCATGTTCATACTGGGTGCAGACAGTGACGATGAAGAAACAATAGAGGAAACCATAAAGTTCAGCAAATATTCACAGAGCAACACCGCACAGTTTTCCATTCTTTTTCCCATTCCAGGAACCCAGCTTTATCAGGAGATGAAGCAGAAGAACAGAATTTTTATAAACGACTGGAATTACTTTGACGGCAGCCATTCGGTGATACTTCCAAAGCGTATCACCCCGTACAAACTGCAGAAAAAATTCATACACGGCTATCTTTATTTCTATAGGAAGAACCTCCTGGGCTGGTTGATTTCCAGGGCCGGCTTCCTGCTGTGGAAAATATCCAACAGAAAGTATATGAGCTATCTCAAATATTTTACCAGGAAGCTGAAGAAGCAGGGGGTCATAAAAGACGGGGTGCTCACTTTAAAAGGTCTCCAGACAGATTCCATGCCCACAGCCCTGTCCAAGTCCTGGCTTAAAAAGCATATCAAGGTGGTCAACTGAGCGGACACTTCATGATAGGGCAGAGCTCTAGCTGTACTGCAGCAATAAAAACACAGCGGTATAAAATTGACCAGGGAACAAATCGAAAATCTGCTTGAAGCCTACAATAAAGGAAACATTGACAAAAACAGATTAATAGGGCTCCTGAGTAAATCCGATCCCAATATTAAGGATAATAATTCTAAATCTCCCGAGGCCGGGTTTACTGACCTGGGACATACCAAGGTGGATATCTCCCGGCTTGATCGGGTTGGTCTTCCGGAGGTAATTTACTGCAAAAACAAAACCAATCAGCAGATTGTAGATGCTTCCATAGAGCTCTATGAGAAGAATGGGTTTGCCCTCCTGACCAGAGTAGACCAAAAACAGTTCTCCAGCATACAAAAGCATTTTCCCCAATCCACCTACCATAAACAGCCGGGGTTGGTGGTAATAGGGGAAGGGCTGCCCCGCAGGGGGTGCATTGCTGTAATTTCGGCCGGGACCTCCGACGCTCCTGTAGCAGAGGAAGCAGCTATCACTGCAGAAGTACTGGGATGCAATGTAAAACGGGTTTACGACGCAGGAGTTTCCGGACTTCACAGGCTGTTATCCTGCAGAGAAGAAATATCCTCGTCAAATGTAATAGTGGCAGTGGCAGGAATGGAAGGGGCACTTCCTTCCGTAATAGGAGGAATTTTCGGAGGTCCTGTCATTGGAGTCCCCACTTCAGTGGGCTATGGCACCAGTTTTCAGGGACTGACTCCTCTGCTTACCATGCTTAATTCTTGTGCTCCAGGAGTGTGTGTGGTGAATATTGATAACGGTTTCGGAGCCGGGTACATGGCCAGTCTGATAAACAATAAAATTGAAAAAACCGGAAAAAAATGAGCAGTCTTTATTTTGATCTTCAGCACGGGGTCAGCGGTGATATGGCTGTAGGTGCAATGCTGGGTCTTGATGAAGATGTGGCATACCTGGAAAAAAAACTGAATGCTCTTCCCGTTTCAGGATACCATATTCTTTTTAGAAAAGAAAAGCGCTCCGGCCTTCAGGGAAGCAGGTTCGAAGTTGCAGTGGACAACCCCGAACACCCACCC
>JBMCUI010000124.1:0-7018 GCA_048622675.1 Spirochaetota bacterium
GAATACCCCTGGGGTACATTCTTTCTATATTCAGCGTTATAAATTATTTCTTTAACATTCCATTTCCATGGTTTGGTCTTTTTCTTGGGGTGTTTACAGCCTTTATGGTTATCCTGGTATTTCGTTTTCACCTGATAGATATAAAAAGGCTTGTCAATGGTATTTTATTTTACCCTTCAATCATTGCTATTCTGGTATTCATCTACATTTCCTTTATCCTTCAGAACCAGCAGGAGCTGTCAAGAATGTTCGGTCTGCCAGAAGGGGTGACACTGGTTCTGGAAGTTATTATCATATATCTGGCAGTTTCCACCCTCAGAAAGCTTTTTGATTTGACGTATTTTAAAAAAAGGTTTCCTCACCTTCTTGCATCCCGCTTTGGGAACATCGAACCTCTGGAATACCTCTCCTATTCAATGACCATTAAGGGTCTGTTCAGCAGGCTCCGTGAAGTGTTCAGGGCTCACCACAAAGTAGACACAATTATGGTGCTGCTTCTTAACAGGGAAAAAGATGTGTTTGAACCTGTAGAAAAAAGTCCTTCTTTTCATATTAAAAACAGCGGTGAATTGGCCCGGGTGGTTGCAAAATTCAATCGAGGGGTAACCCTGGAGGAACTGTTAATCTACCTGAACCACCGTGATGAGGTGGAGCTTCTTCACAGGTACGGAGTAAATTTAGTGCTGCCGGTTAAAAGGGCTGATGAGGTAATAGCCCTCATATTGATGCCCCGTCCCAGTATTATCAGCTCCTGGAGTTACCAGGATATAACTGCTTTGAACTATATACGGTATATACTACCGCCTTTAATTGACCGGTGTCAGATGTATGAAAACGAGAAAGAGATAGAAAAACACCAGTACAGGATGGAACAACTGGTGGTAATGGGGGAGATGTCTTCGGGCCTTGCTCATGAAATCCGGAATCCACTGTCCATCATTTCAACCTCTGTGGAAACCATTCTTAATAGGGACTGTCCTGCTGAGGACAGGAACAAAATGCTGAGGTATATCCAGGAAGAGACCACCAGGATTAATATTCTGGTCAACAAACTGCTGAGCATCAATTTTCAGAAAAAACCGGAGTTTGAGGAAGTGGACCTGGTTTACATTTTTAACAGGCTGAAGTCCTTTCTCAAATACGAGCTGAAAGACAAAAACATCAATTTTTATATACATAATACCCAGCCACTAGGTATTTATTCTGACCCCAATATGCTGTTTCAGATTTTTCTTAATCTGGCGCTCAATTCCATAGAGGCATTGAACGGTGGGGGTACCATAAGCATTGATTACATTCGTAGAAACAATTCTGTGGAGATAATGGTAAAGGATGACGGCCCTGGTATACCCCGAGAATTGCAGCAGAAGGTTTTTGATCCTTTTTTTACTACCAAGAAAAAGGGGTCCGGACTGGGACTGACAGTTACCAGAAAGCTTATAGAAAACCTGTTTGGAGATATTCGTCTGCTTGCCTCCGGTGACGGGACCTGTTTTAAAATAACCTTTCCCATTTTAAAGAGAGGGCGAGAAGGAGAGAGTATATGAGCGATGCACTCCCCATATTTGTGATTGAAGACGAGAAAAAGATGAGAGAAATACTGAGGATAAACCTTTCCGATAAGTACAATGCTTTTTTTTACCGGGATGCGGAAAGTGCTATGAAGGAATTTTCAGAAAATACTCCTGATTTGATAGTAACTGATGTCCGTTTACCAGGGATGGATGGAATAGAGTTCATGGAAAAGGTAAAAAAGATGGACACCGGCATACCATTTATAATATTTACCGGTTATGGGAGTATCGATCATGCTGTTGATTCTATGAAGAAAGGAGCTTTTGATTATCTTACAAAACCCATTAAAATTGAAAACCTGATACAGTCAATTGAGAGGGCGCTTTCCTATATCAAGGTTTCCAAATCTACAACCGAGTTGAAAAGCGAGTTCAAAGTAAGGATTGATAAAGCTGAGGTTGAGTTTATAACCCATGATCCCAGCACTGTCCATATGCTGAACCTGGCCCTGAAGGCTTCTCGGTTCGACTCACCCATATTGATAGCCGGAGAAACCGGTACAGGAAAAGAGCTGGTTGCCCGGTTTATCCATGAGAATTCCCCCCGCAAAGGTGATTTTGTTAAATTGAACTGCGCCTCCATACCCAGGGACATACTGGAGGGGGAGCTTTTTGGGTACAAAAAAGGCTCTTTTACCGGTGCAGTGCAGGATTATGATGGCAAAGTAGCACTATCTGACGGGGGAACCCTTTTTCTTGATGAAATAGGGGAGCTTCCCTCGGAAATACAGGCAAAGCTTTTGCACATTCTGGAAATACCCGAGTATTATCCCCTGGGAAGCAATACCAAAAGGAGGGTAGACCTGAACCTCATCACCGCAACCAACCGCAATTTAAGAAAAATGGTGGACGAAGGTCAGTTCAGGCGGGACCTTTATTACAGAATAGCCGTAATACCAATAACAATTCCTCCTCTGAGAGAGAGAAAGTGTGATATAGTTCCTCTGGCCTCCTATTTTTTAAACAAAATGGGAAACAATTACATTTTATCGCCTGAAGCAAAGCTCAAGCTGCTGGAGTATAACTGGCCTGGGAATGTGCGGGAGCTGAACAATGTTGTTGAACGTTCGGTGCTTCTTGCAGGCAGCAGCAATATTGTCCATGAAGCGGTCTTCGAAATTGATAATTACAACTCTTCGGACCACGCCGGTGTCCAGCTTTCCAAAGAGCTGCCGGATACCTGGGAAAAATTCAAAAAGTTTAAATCAAAGGAAGTGAAAAACAGGAGGCAGGAGCTGGAGAAAATGTTCATAGAAAAGCTGCTCATAAAAAATAACGGCAACATAAGCATGTGTTCCAGGCAAGCGGGGATTGACCGAAGGCAGCTTCAGGATATGATTAAATCTCTGGATATTGATGTGACATTGTTCAGAAGCAGAAACGGGAACAGGGATAATCCTTCTCATAACCACAGTAAATAACAGATAATACTTATTCCCGAATTCTTGTTTATCACTTAGAGCTAGCGTGAATCTTTCAAGTTCATTTTTCAGGCCAGCGCTACATACAAAAAAAGCCCCAAAAGTGCACCACCGGCAGTACCAAGCGCTGCATCAACCAGGGGGCCCTTGATTTTGTGCCTCATTAAAACAAGCCTGATGCTCAGAAAAGAATGAATAACAAAAAGTACGGTAAATGAGATGGCCAGGTAGTATCTGTGAAAAATATCAGCAAAATTCCGTGAAAAAAATCTGAAGTACCCCATGGTCCTGTACCCGGTAACCAGAAGCACCAGAGTGTTGGCCAGTAGAATGTATGCTGCGAAGCGATTGAGTTTTAGCAGGAACCGGTTGAGTTTTTTCATAATAATTGACCTCCCCAGGAGTAGAATTACAAATATCGAAACAGAGTAATTTTTTTAAAAAAATCAAATTTTTACTTGACAATTTAGTGCGTTAATGTTTTAATACCTTATGCCTTTAATACAATATGGTATAAAGCTTTGCAATTATGATTATAACAGGATAGGTGTAAATGGACAATACAGATACCTATAAACCAAAATATATTCAGCTGGTTGACCTTCTCCGGCATGAGATACTTACAGGAAAATTGCGAAGAGGAGATAAACTGCTGTCTGAAAATGAGTTGAGGGATAAGTATAATGTTTCTTCTACTACTGTAAGAAAATGCATTGATATTTTAAGGCACGAGGGTCTGATAGAAAGGGTGCAGGGAGTAGGTACATTTGTCAGTGAAAGGCCGGTAAAAAGAAGCCTGGAAAAGATACTGAGCTTTACCAAAAACATGCAGCAGGCAGGCTTTAAGCCCAATACAGAGGTATTGGAAAAGAAGGTAATTAAGGCTGCAGACAAGTATGTAGATATGCTCAAGGTGAATCAAAGAGAAAATATCCTGAGGTTAAAAAGGCTTCGGTTTGGAGACGGAACTCCCATGATGCTGGAAACAAGATATATAAATCTTCGTTTTTGTTCCGGAATCATCAACGAGGACCTTGCCGGGTCGCTTTATGATGTATACGAGAAGAACTACGGGATTATCCTGGCACGGGCCAAACAGAACCTGAAAATTGTATTTCTGAAGGAAAACGAAGCCGGAGCTTTACATTGCAGAACAGGAGACCCTGCTTTTCTGGTTACCGGTGTAACGTATTCCGATAAAAGTGAACCCATCGAGTATGAAGAGTCGCTTTACAGGGGGGATGAATACGAGTTTTTCGTGGAAGTGGGAAAATAGATTAAAACTCTCAATGATATCAGCATTTTAATGACAGGGTTATTCTATGATTGTAGAGATAGTATTGATTTTAAAAATTTTATGAAAAAATGTGAAAAAATTAAGTAATAAGGAATGAAAGTAAGCAAATCAAGAAAATGCTACTCATTTATGATCTGGGAATATTCTAATATGAGATTACATATTTAACAGGGAGAAATAAATGAAAAGTGTAGATGTACTGCCATGTTACAAGGCAGGAAAAACGATTAGGTTTCCGGAAATACCTCTGTTCAGGTATATGCCGCATTTGAATGAAGAGATATCTAATAATCTGTTAGACCCTGATAAGGCATTAAACATATTCAGGATTATGCTGCTGCAGAGAAACTTTGAGTTCATGGTAAGGGACCTGGACAGTAAAAAGTTTGTCCCTCGCCAGGGGTATGTGTTCAGGGGTACAACCCACCTGAGCTACGGTCAGGAAGCCACAGCAGTGGGAGCCATGTCTGTGCTTTCGAAAAAAGACTATATAACCAGCAATCACCGGGGGCATGGACACTGCATAGCCAAAGGTATGTTTGCTCTGCAGCAAATGGAAGACAGTGAACTTAAAGATTTTCTAAGCACTGCTGAGCAGAACCAGTTTTCAGTGGATAAATACGATAATCTACTCGTTGCTGCTTCGGACTACCACCTGTACAGGACCATGGCCGAGCTTCTTGGGAAGCAGGCCGGTTACTGCAAAGGCAGGGGAGGTGGTATGCACATAGCGGATTTTTCCACCGGAAACCTGGGGGCAAATGCTATTGTGGGGGGAAGCATGGGTATTGCCACCGGAGCAGCCTTTGCTGTAGACCACCTCAAGCAGGACAGAATAGTGGTCTGCTGTGTGGGCGATGGGGCCATGAACAACGGTATCGCCCATGAGTCAATGAATTTTGCAGTAATGCCACAGTTTAAAAGAGGGCTTCCTGTGGTTTATTTTGTTGAAAACAACCAGTACGGGTATACAGGACAGCAGAAAGGAGAGATAACCGGGATTGAATATCTTTCTCAGAGAGGAGCAGGATACAACAGTGTTGCCATGCATGCAGAAACAGTATGCGGTATGAATGTGCTGAGTGTAAGGGAGGCTATGAAAAAAGCAAGGCAGCTCTGCCTGAGGGGTGAAGGCCCGGTGCTGCTGGAGGCAAACACCTACCGGTACTGGGGACACAATTTCAAGGACAAAGGAGTTGCATACAGGACCAGAGAAGAAAAACAAGCCTGGCAGGGGCACGACCCTGTGGAATGGTTCAAAAAGGAGCTGATCGAAAACAGTATACTAACCCCCGAACAGGCGGAAGAAGAATGGAATAATGCCAGAAAAAAAGTAGAAGATATTACTGTAATGGCGACAAACTCCAGAGACCCCGAGGTGAAAGACATATATTTCGGGGTGTATGCGGATTCAAACTCAAATGATATAGGTGACAGGTACAGAACCAAGAAGCTGCTGAAAAAGCCCAGAAGAATTCCTCGTGACAGCGAGGGAAGAATTTTGGCCAGACATGCAGTTGTAGAGACCCTCACAGAGGAGATGATCAGGGACAGGAGGGTGTGTGTATGGGGTGAGGATGTTGCCGAGCAGGGAGGGGCTTATTCTGCTACCTATGGTCTTCTGGATATTTTCGGCAGAGACAGGGTATTCAATACAGCAATTTCAGAATCGGCAATAATCGGTACCGGTGTAGGGGCTGCTATGGCAGGGCTGAGGCCGGTGGTGGAGCTGATGTACATTGATTTTATTCTCCAGGCCATGGACCAGGTTGGCAACCAGGCAGCAAAGGCCAGGTTTATGTTTGGTGCCCAGTACAGCATTCCGCTTACCATAAGAGCTACCATAGGCGGGGGCAAAGGTTATGCAGGCCAGCATTCACAGAGCCTGGAGGCGGTAATAACCCATTTTCCGGGTATTAAAGTAGCGGTGCCATCCAATGCCTATGATATGAAAGGGCTTTTAAAAACCGCCATCAGGGATGACAACCCGGTTATGTTTATTGAGCACCAGATGGTATACCTGGAAAAGGCTGTCGTTCCGGAGGGTGAGGATTATACCATTCCCTTCGGCCAGGCCCGGGTGGCCAGGGAAGGGAAGGACATTACGGTTATTGCCTACTCCAATATGGTGAGCAGGGCGCTTGCTGCAGCAGAGAAGCTGGAGAAAGAACACGGAGTCAGTGTGGAGGTGGTTGATCCCAGGACCCTGGTGCCTCTGGACCTTGAAACCCTCAGCGGGTCTGTGAACAAAACAGGCAGAGCGGCGGTAGTGGTACAGGCCAATTACACCGGGAGCTACGCCAGCCACATATCACATGAGGTAACCAGAAACTGCTTTCATAAAATGAAGCACCCGGTAAGGATAGTCTCCAGCTATGATATCACCCCTCCGATGGCCTATCCCCTGGAGGTAGAAAATATGCCCAATATAGAAAGGATTTCAAAAAGTATAATGGAAACTATATAAATATGATCAGTTAAAAACGTCAGTAGACTATTTAATAGATTTTTCCTATTCATAAATTTTTTAAAAATGTATATTATATAATTCTAGAAATAATTATAAGTTATATTTTATGGAACAGCATGGGAGGATATTCACCTGTTAATGATATAGGGTGCTTTTAAATATTTACAGATTTATTATTTATTTTCAATACAATATGTGTTGTTAGTATCTTACTCTTAAATTTCTTGCAAAAATGGCAAGAAAATATTAGCGATAA
>JBMCUI010000125.1:0-6970 GCA_048622675.1 Spirochaetota bacterium
GTTTATAAGAGCAGTGGAGGATGCTGGCTTTCCTGTTATAAAAGGCTCGGTTGTAGGAGTGGTGGGAGAATCGGGCTGCGGTAAAACCGTTACCGCTCTTTCCATGATGGGGCTTCTGGACTCTGAGCCTGGTGTGATAGAAGGGAATTTTTTTTTCAAATCCAAACCCCAGGATACCGCTCCCATTGAACATTCGTTGATAAAAAAGACCAAAAAGCCCCACACCCATAAAAGGGGGGACATGATAAACCTTTTCTATGGTCTGGATAACTATGTTCATTTTGAAAACAATCCTTTTACCATAATTAAGGACTCTGAAAAATGGATGAGAAAAGTGGACAGTGTGATGGAAAACATCAGGGGAAAGAACATCTCCATGATTTTCCAGAACCCGAAACAGAGTCTGAACCCCTTTGTGAAGGTAGGTGAACAGCTGGAGAGGACCATTATGAGGTTCAGCAGCCATCAGGACCATGAGGAAGCATCTGAGAGGGCCTTGGAGCTGCTTCGGTCGGTGAGGCTTTATAATCCTGAATTAGTAAAAGAAATGTATCCTCAGTCTCTTTCTGCTGGAATGGCACAGAGAGTGATTATCGCTATCGCCCTTGCCTCCAGCCCCAAGCTGTTGATTGCAGATGAACCTACTACCGGGCTTGATACCACCAATAAGTACCGGATAATCGACCTTCTGGGAACTTTGATGTCCCAGATGGATTTGACTCTTATCTTTATATCACACAATGTCAAACTGGTCCAGCTTATCGCAACTCATATTGTGGTGATGTATGCAGGGATGGTGGTGGAAATGGGTCCTAAAAAGAATGTGATTACCAGAAGGGGCCCCAAGCATCCCTATACAGAGGCACTGGTTTCTGCTATTCCAACTGATTCAGATATTAAAAAGGGAAGAAAACTCCGCCCCATTCTGGGCAGTGTGCCCAATAATAAAGTCAGTTTTCACAGCTGCCCGTACCTGGACCGCTGCGTTTATGCTCAGGGGAGGATAAGAAGAATATGCGACTCCAGGTGTCCGGGACTGGTAAAAGTGGATAACGAACACTATATAAGGTGCTATTTAGGCTACAGGTAAAACAGAAGGCAAACCGGCGGGGGAGGAGGATTTTTGGAGCCTCTGGTAAAGAGTCGAAAGCTGTACAAGTATTTTCATGACAAAAAACAGAGACAGACCATTAAAGCCTGCGACGGGGTGAGTCTGTCTGTCAGCAGAGGCAGGACTCTTGGACTGGTGGGAGAGTCAGGTTGTGGTAAAACCACAGTAGGGAGAATACTGCTGAGGCTGCTGGACCCTGACTACGGGGAGGTCTGCTTTGATGGGATCAATCTTACCCGAATGAAGGAAAAGGAGCTGAGGTCCCTCAGAAATAATTTCCAGATGATTTTTCAGGATTCAGACTCTTCGTTCAATCCCAGAATGCGTGTTTATGACACTCTTAAGGAATCCATTCAACTTCACAACCCTATGAAATCAAAGCAGCTTAAAGAATACATTAATTTTTTGATATCCAGGGTCAACCTTAGCAGAGGAGTACTGTACGGGTTTGTGGGCAACCTTTCAGGAGGAGAGATAAAAAGATTGGATGTTGCCCGCGCTCTATCCATTCATCCAGAGTTCATAATTGCTGACGAGCCGCTTTCTCTTCTGGATTTGTCTATCCAGTCTCAGCTGGCAAATTTGTTCATGGAGGTCCAGCAGGAGGAAGATACCGCCATCCTGTACATTTCCCATGACCTCAGAATGGTGGAAATGCTCAGCCACACTGTGGCTGTAATGTATCGGGGTAAGGTCCTGGAGCTGGCCTCCAGGTCTGATATAACCGACAGCCCCCTTCACCCCTATACCATACACCTGTGGGACCCTATGAGTTATAATTTTTATGTAAAATTTCCTGAGAGCGGCTGCGTGTATAAAAACAGCTGTGTTTTATTCCAGAAAAAGGGATTCCCCCTGGCCTGCAGTGAAAAACAGCCCGAGTTAAAAGAAGTTGAAAAAAACCACCTGGTGGCCTGCCATTTTGCAGGACAATAAATTCTCCGGAAAAGTACCGATAAAATAGTATGGACAACACCAGAATTGCAAAATCAGCTTTCAGTATGAGCCTGGTAACCTTTATTTCCCGTATTTTTGGTCTGGTCCGGGAGTGGCTCAGAGGTTATTTGCTGGGTACTTCCTGGGCTTCGGATGCTTTTTCCATAGCTTTTATGTTTCCCAACCTGCTGAGAAGACTGGTGGGAGAGGGAGCCCTGACTGCAGCGTTTATTCCTGTATTCTCCGATTATCTCCATAAAAAAAACAAAAAGGAGCGCGATCACTTTATAAGCAGTTTTTTTACAGTGGATTTCCTTTTCCTGGTCAGTATAGTGGTGATTACCATTATTTTTGCTCCATTGCTCAAGTTTTTTCTGCCTGAGTTTACTGAGGTGCCTGGTAAAATTGAGCTGACAGTTTTTCTAACCAGGCTGATGTTTCCCTATATTTTTTTGATAAGTCTTGCTGCCCTGACCCAGGCTATTCTGAATGCCTACAGGATATTTGTACCATCTGCCACCACTCCCATTTTACTTAATATATCCATTATTACCATTGGCCTTCTTTTTGGGACCAGACTCAGAAACCCTGCCATTGCCCTGGGCATAGGGGTGCTGGCAGGAGGGGTATTGCAGCTGGGTTTTCAGATGCCTTTTCTTTTAAAAAAGAATATTACATACAGTTTCGAACTGGATTTTACCAATCCCGGGGTAAAAAAGGTGTTTTTTTTGATGATACCGGGTGCCATAGGAGCCGGAGTATACCAGATAAATGCCCTGGTTTCCTATTTTATTGCTGCCACTCTTGAAGGAGGTTCAGTAGCTGCTTTAAGGTTTTCCAATACCCTGGTTGAGGTTGTGCTGGGGGTGTTTGTAATCTCCATTTCCACAGTGATTTTGCCGGTACTTTCAGAAAAGTCCACAAGAGGGGATACCGGGGGGATGAAACAGCACCTTAATTTTGCTTTCAGGCTTGTTTTTTTAATAACCATCCCCTCCACTGTAGGGTTTCTGGTGTTGAGGTTTCCCATTATAAATATGCTTTTTAAATACGGGAGGTTTGGCAGTGAATCTGCACACATGGTGGCCTATGCTCTGATTTTTCACTCCCTGGGTCTGGTAGGAATAGGTGGTACCAGACTGCTGGTGCAGCTTTTCTACTCTATGAAGGATACCAGGACACCGGTGTATATAGCTGCTTTGGCCATGGCTGTAAACTTGGCTTTATGCTACCTTCTCTCCGGTCCTCTCCGACTGGGAGGCATTGCACTGGCTGCCACCATTTCTGCTTACGTGAATTTTCTTCTTTTGCTGGTGGTAGCAGTTAACCGGCTGGGCAGGATCATAGACAGAAAGGTAATGGTCTGTTTTGGCAAGTCCATTGTGGCTGCCCTGTGTATGGCAGTGGTGCTTTATTTTGCCCTGCAGGGCCTTTCCTCCCTGATGGAAGAAAGAAAACTTTACATGGTTGTTTTTACCCTGGTTCTGCTGGCTGTGGGAGTTGTGGTTTTCTTTTTTATGAATATTGTTTTAAAAAACTACGATGTGGTGGAGCTGAAGAATATTCTTCTGAAGAAGCTGGGATTGAGCAGCAAGCCTTAGAGTATTGCAAAAGTGCATACAGGAAGAAGGTGTAATTTTTACTCACGGCATTGGAAGGGGGGCTGTACCTTTTTTTACAGGTAATACCATGTTTGGTTAATAATAAGGGGGCCAGCTGCAAAAAAAGGAACAACCCCCCTTGGAGTTAAGATGAGGCATAGGGTAAGAAGGCATAATTCAAACTCCCAGTATGAGAAGGGGGATTGTTCCTTTTTGTTAAAGGAGCTTTGTTTCAGTTCGTTGGTAAAGCTGCTCCACATCGCTGATGCTGAATACCCCAGCTCCCGAAACAAGGGTATTGGCAGCACCTGCTGCTGCTGCAAGACGTGCGGTATCCTGGGCGGAGAGGCGGCTTTCCACCCCCAGCACAGCTGCTGCTACACAGCTGTCTCCCGAACCCACACTGTTTACAGGATGCTTCAGTTTTACTTTTGCACGGACTACCTGGCCCTGGTAACCCAGCACCAGGCCTTCGCTACCGCCGGTAATCATCACATATTCTATACCCATGTGGTGAAATGTCCTGACTGCTTTTTTTAACTCACCGTCGGAGCGGGGGACCAAACCCAGTGCATCGTTTACCTCGAAAATATTGGGCTTGATAAAAAACGGCTTTGCCTTGAGGCCTTCTGCGAGCAGCTTTCCCGAACCATCGAAGAATACTTTGCTTCCGCATTCGTTTGCATTTTTTATCAACTCAAAATAGGTTCCCGCTCCAAGCCCTCCAGGAATACTTCCTGAAAAAACTACCACACTTCCCTGTGAAAGAAGAAAGCTCAGCTTCCGGGAGAACTCTTCAAGTACCTGCCTTTCTATGGTAGGCCCTTTTTCTCTCAGGTGTGTTTCTGTTGAGTTACCTTTCTGGATGGATATTACGGTGGTGTTGGCGCGCAGCAGTCCTTCGGTAAGTAAAAAATCATGATGTATTTTTTCATTAGCAAGTAGGTACAGGTAGGCTCCACTGCCTTTTTTACTCAGTATACCGGTAGCAGTAGAGACCCCACCGAAGTTTGAAATGGCTCTGGACACATTCACACCTTTTCCTGCAGCCAGGGATACCGATTTTTCAGCAACAAATGTTCCACCCGGCCTGAAATCTTTTATCCAAAATGTTTTGTCCACCACAGGATTAAGGGTAACAGTAATAATTTCACAGCCCGGTTTAATTTCAAGTTTTGGAAGCATTTTTTCCCACCAGTATTGATTTTTATGGTACACTGATATATTATGTTCTGACTGGTGCTGACTGGGTGCTATTAAAATAAGTATAAGCAGTGGATTTGGTAATAAATTATTTTTTTCAAGTTGCAGTACAGGTACAAACCGGATGTAAATTAATCCCCAGGAGGTAAAAGGTGCAGATAGGTATTATGTATTCAACAGACAAAGAAGAGGTAGGCAGGCTGGCCCAGGGGCTGAAAAAAGGCCTGGAAGAGCAGGGAATGGGGGTAAAGGTGTTTCCAGATAATGCCCAAAACTTTGCCGGAGTAGCCTCCTGCAAGAACATATTTGTCGGCACCTATAAAACCTCTATATTCAGACCCCGCACACCGGCAGGGCTCAAAAACGCCCTGAAGAAGGCGGGGGCAATATCAGGAAAAAGGTCCATAGCATTTGTGGCGAAGGGGGGTATGGGAGAAAGAAAAGCTCTTCTGTCTTTGATGAACGATATGGAGAAGCAGGGGTGCTACCTGATAGACCAGGTCTCATTTTCATCAGAGCAGGAAGCCTATGAATTTGGAAAAAACATAGACTTGAAGTAACCAATTAGTCTGCTTTTTTACTCATCAGTACTGAAATGAAGTGGAAGGTCCTGATATTCTGAATTACAATCTTTATCACTGCAGTTATGGGGACTGCCAGGAATGCTCCTATAGGCCCCCACACATAGCTCCAGAAAACCAGCGAAAGCACTATCAGGATGGGGGAGAGGTTGAACCGGCTGCCCATCATCTGTGGATCAAGGATACTTCCCATGAAAAGCTGGATGCCGAACAGTGAAACACCTGCAAAAAGAGGCATATAAGAATCGGGGAACTGCAAAAAAGACAAGAGAATTGGAAATATCACTGCTACAAATGAACCAACATAGGGGATGTAATTCAACAGAAAAGCCAGAAACCCCCACAACACTGCAAACCTTATTCCGAAGAAGTAGCAGGCGACTGCTGTGAGTATGCCAGTGCCCCCGCTTACAATAGTCTTGATGTACAGGTAGCGGATGATCTGCTCATTTATATTTTTCATAACCCCGAATACATACCTGGCGTCATCATCCCTGAAGGCTTTTTTTATCAAACCGGGATAATTGTGGTAGGTCAGGTAGATGAATATGAGTATAAGAATGGTCAAGGCAATATAACCCACATAGGCAACTGATTTGTTTACAAAAGATGTGAGTATTTCCCTCACCCTGGTGCTCTGAAGAATTGCCTGCAGGTTTGCTGCTTCTATGTTAAAATAATCCCTTAAAAATCCAGCAATACTGGTAATCATCTTGCTTTCCAGGGTAGGATACAGCTCTATGAATGAGCGGATATTGTCCATTACAATCTGGGTAATAAAAACCCCGGCAAGAGATATAATTCCCAGTATAATAAACAGGGTCAGGATCCTGGGTATTTTAAATCTGGCAAAAAACTCCACCACCGGTGCAAAAAGGTAAGCAAAAAATACCGCCAGCACCAGGGGGATAAATATTCCTGAAAGGGTCTTCAGAACAAACACAATGGCTATGGCGGCGATCAGGAATGCAGTAAACTTGTATATGGTCTGCCACTGGTCTTCGTTATTCATATCCGAAATCTACTATGTTTGGTTCTGAAAATCAATTAGGATGCAAACAATATTTTACAGATGAAAGCTAAAATAATATATTACTACTGGCAATAGGATTCTGGCTGCTGCGGAAAAGAAAGTTGTGTATAGACTGCCTATCGGAAGCGGCTGGAATTATTATCCAGATCAATATGGAGGAGGAAAATGCCTCTGGTGGAGGATAAAGAAATTATTCCGGATGTTGAAGAACTGATTGCAGTAATTAAAAGAGAAAAAAAACCTTCCAGAGTACACGTTATAGAGCTTTTTCTTGACCAGGAGATTAAAGACCAGGTGTGCGAAAGGTATGGGCTGGATAGGGATTTAAATCCCAATGGTCCCGTTTACCAGGTGAAAAGGGAGGTAATTATACATCGTTTTTTAGGCTACGATGTATTCAGGGTACCAGTAATCAGGAAAGACTTCTTTTATATGCCATTTTTAAAGACCGAAGATACAACCGGTTTTTCTGAACAGCACCGGGGACAAAGGGAGTGGACTGAAG
>JBMCUI010000126.1:0-6779 GCA_048622675.1 Spirochaetota bacterium
GGTAAACCCCTGTCCACTTTTTTTCAACTATAAGTATTCAATATCCGGATGAACCATATTTAAATATTTGTATAATCAAACTGAAAATAATGTCACTATTCATATCGTTCTTGTTTCTGAAGCTTTTTTAGTTTCATAAAAACAGATATCAGGAAATATACCCCCGGATTTGATTTTCCTTTATTATGTGGAGGATTTTTCCTGCAGAAAGGCTTTTACTTTGTTTTCCACCTTCCGGGCAAACTCCTGGTAGTCTTCACCGGTGTAGTGCAGAGGTCTGCCGAAGAACACCTCCACTTTTGCTCTCCTGGGCCAGCGTTTTCCGGGGAGCATTACCCGGTGCATGCCTGTGATTCCCACCGGTACCACTGGAGCAGAAGTGTTGTCCGCTATGGCTGATATGCCTCCCCGGAATTTCCTAATTGTTCCGTCAGGGCTTGTCCGGCCCTCTGGAAAGATTAAAAGCCAGTAGCCCCTGTCCAGAAGCTCTCCAGAGTACTCCATGCTGGCCCTGTATGCAGTGGTCTGGGGGAAGGGGTAGGTCTGGAACAGAAAGGTTATAAGACAGTAGGAAAACCTGTGCCAGAGCCTCCTCAGGGAAAACCGGCGGAAAGGAGTTCGGCGACTTCGATCATCGGTTTTTTCATCCCTGGCTACCCTGCCGTAGTCTGCAAAAAAGGCATAGAACCGGTTCAGACCCAGGGCAGGAGTAATCAGTCTTCGCCTGCGCAGAGGGAGACTGAGAAGCACCGGGACCGGGTCCAGGTCTGAGGTGTGGTTGGCAGCAAGGATGGCAGGCTGGCCTGCCAAATCCAGGTTGTTCAAACCGTGTGCCTTTACCGGGCAGAACAGGCGCATGGCAGGCAGAACGAGCCCATCCATCATCACCCGGCGGCCCACCCGCACCACAGAATTCAAGGCCCATCTGGGCATGGGTATGGTTTTTCCAGGAGTAGGGCGGGAGGCTATGTGTTCAAACTCCTGTACCGTAGTATCCGGTCCGATGAGGGTCTCGTCTATGCTGATGCCGTGGTCCTGCTCGATTCGTGAAGTGACTTCCACCAGGTCCAGAGAATCAAGGCCCAGGTCCGACTGCAGCCTGGCATCAGGAGCAGCCGTTCCTGAATAAAACTCTTCCAGTATTCTGCCTTTTTCCTGTGGAGCAGCAGTTTGGCCCTGGGTGATTCTGGCTTTTACTTCCGGTTTTTTTACCTTCTGAGTGGAAGTGCGGGGAAAGTCAGGTTCGCTCCATACCGTGTATCCGCGTATCTTCTGGTGTGGATGGAGGGAAGCATTGGCTTTTTTGATGACTTCTTCGGGGTCAGCTTCCTCCTCAAGCAGAAGCACTGCATGGACAGCTTCACCGGAAGGCCCGGGCATACCCAGGACCACTGATTCCCGAACATCGGCCAGCCTGTTTAGTACCTTTTCTATGTCTTCTGGAAACACATTGTGGCCGCTTGAGGTGAGGATCATGTCTTTTTTTCTTCCCTTGATATACAGCCGTCTGTTTTCATCAATGTATCCGATGTCCCCGGTCCTGAACCATCCGCTCTTCAGCACCGAGGAGGTGCTCTCAGGGTCCTGATAGTAGCCTGACATTACATTTTGGCCTTTGATCAAAATCTCCCCGTCTTCAGCTACCTTTACCTGCTGTCCCGGCAGGACCTGTCCCACTGTATCTATGCTGTCCTTAAACGGGTTGAACATAGTGACGATGGGTGCGGTTTCGGTGAGGCCATAGCCCTGAAAGACAGCGAACACCAGTCTTCTCCAGAACTCGTGAGTCTGGTTGTCCAGAGCAGCCCCACCCACGATAAATGCCCAGAAGTGAAGGCCTAGAAACCGGTGGATATCCAGAAAGAAAAGAACCCGGACAGGAAATGGGAGCTTTACCCACCTGTCCCACCTTCGATCAAATGAGTTCATCCTGCCCCTGGTCTGGAGCTGGTTTTTTACATGGTCCATTAACAGCTTCATTACCCTGGGTACCGTGAGGAGGCACAGAATTCTGTCCCTTTTTATGGCCCTCAACAGCACCGGGGGTGAGGTGCTGGAGCAGAAGTAGATAGTGCTTCCTATGAGAATGGGAAGAAATATTCCTGCTGCCTGCCCGAACATGTGGCTGTAGGGGATAGTGCTAAGTATCCTGAAAGGGGTTAGAAACTTCACCAGCCTGTCCCTTCCTTCCAGGGCCTTTTCCAGGGGCTTGAGGTTGGAGAGGATGTTGGTGTGGGTCAACACCACCCCTTTTGGAGTGGAAGTGGTTCCGGAGGTAAATACTATTTCTGCGATATCTTTTTCAGAGATGTCCTCTGAAGGTGCCTCGGGGGCACCTTTTAACTCATCTATAGAAGAAAGCAGGATGGTGTGTGCTTTTTCCTGACCAGGGTATTTTTGAACAGAGTTTTTTCCCTGACCCGGAATTCCCTGAACGGTGTTTTCCCCCTGGCCCTGGTTTTCTTGAAGAAGGGTCTCGGAAATAATCAGAGTGGGGGAGACCTTCTGGTATATATTTTGGAAAAACTCCCTGGTGCACTCCGGGTCCACCGGCACCACCACTCCGCCCCGGTGAAGAACAGCAAAAAATGCCACCACCCACTGGGGACACAGGTGGCCGCGGAGTACAACCCGGTCCTGTTTCTGCAGCCCCATGTGTTTCAGCTTCCGGCTCAGAGCGTATATCCTTGAGCTGACTTTATCAAAACTCCAGGCCTGCTTTCTGTATCCTTTATACCCCACCAGGTAACTGCGGCCTTTCCATTTTTCCATCATGATAATGTATTTATTCAGACCTTGCTGGTGCAACCCTTCCTCCTCATGGTTGTGGTTATAAAAAGGTTTGTAATATCTCCACTCCCTGACCCTTCAGCTTTTGTTTATCTGCGATTTCTTTCTGCGCACCGGGAAGAATGGTATACTCTCCCACCGGCCGGGGGATGAGAAGAGAATCACCTTTCTGAAATCCCAGCTCTCCTCCAGGACAACCAATAATCCCCTCTCCATTCAGGATATTAAGGGTGTGGAAATGGCAGTCTTCCAGGCACATATCAAGCGCCTTGCTGTATTTTATCAGGTCAATGTTGAAATACTTTTCCCTTATCAGGGAGTGGACCACATTCTGTTTTGATTTATCGTAGGGAATGACCAGCTTTTTCATGTACTGTTCGTATTCTTCTTCAGGTACGTAGTTTATAACATCCAGGGCCTTTTCAATGTGCAGGGGGCGGGGTCTTCCATTGCTTCCCACTCTCCCCCAGTCGTACAGCCTGTAGGTGGTATCGGAGTTTTCCTGTACCTCGCACACCATGATTCCTTCCAGAAGTGCATGTACGGTTCCAGATTCAATGTAAATTACATCTCCCCTGGATACGTTGATCCTGTTCAGCCCCTGTTCTATCCTGTTTTCTTCAACCAGGGTTTTAAACTGCTGTCTGGTAAGCCCTTTTTTAGCTCCCAGTATCAGCCGGGCCCCGGGCGGAGCATCCAGAATGTACCAGCATTCTGTTTTACCCATTTCACCCGGTGGTTCATGTTCTCTTGCATACCGGTCATCGGGGTGGACCTGCACAGACAGCCTGTTGCTGGCATCGATGTACTTGATAAGGATAGGAAACCGTCCTATATCGGTGGCAGGACAGATATCTTCACCGTATGTCTTGATGAGCTCTCTGAGGGTCTTCCCTTTGAGAGGGCCGTTTTTAGCGGTGCTTATGTCACGGCCGTGGTCGGATATCTCCCATGATTCTGCTACAATTTCCCCAGGGTTGATGCGTTTGCCCAGCCGGCTGAGTTTAGTTCCTCCCCATATGTAGGGCTTGTAGATGGGGTCAAACTTCAACGGGTACAGTTGTTTTTTGTCCATAGGTGTTTTCCTTTACGATTTGATATTTATAATTCGGCCCTGGTAATCCATAATGGTTTACATTAAGTAGAGTTTTCCTTTACAGTTTGTTCATTAAAAATATTTTCTTATATTATACCATTATCAAGTTTTAATTTACAGTTTCCATAAAAAGTGTAGTTTAATCAGGAGAAGGAGGGGACATGAAGGAAGAAAATAACCGGGTTTTAGCAATAGGGGCACACCCCGACGATATCGAGTTTATGTGCTCGGGCACCCTGAAGCTCTTGAAAGACCGGGGCTATGAGGTCCATCTGGCGGTAGTGGCCAACGGGGACTGCGGCACTGCAGTAGAATCTCAGGAGGGCATCACCAGGACCAGGCGCCAGGAAGCCCTCAATGCTGCAAAACTTCTGGAAGCCCCGTTTTATCCGCTGGGAGAGCTTGATCTGAGGGTATCGTTTGATGACCGGACCAAAATGAAGGTAACAGAATGTGTGAGAAAAGTTGATCCTGTGGTTGTTTTTGCCCATCCTCACCAGGACTATATGTCAGACCATGAGGCTGCAAGCTTTCTGGCACGGTTTGCCTGTTTTGCTGCCCCCATCCCCAATTATTATACCTACTCGGTGATGCCTGAAAAAAGGACCTCGCATATCCCCTATCTTTATTACTGGGCCCCTCTGGAAGGAAAAGACATCTACGGAAAGGTAGTGCCCCAGAATGTGTATGTGAATGTATCAGAGGTGATGGAGTTCAAGGAAAACATGCTGGGATGCCACAAAAGTCAGAGAGACTGGCTTATGAAGCAGCATGGGATGGACACGTACACCGAAAACATGAAAAACACAGCCAGGGTATATTCTGAATGGTGCGGATTTGAGTTTGCTGAGGGATTCAGACAGCATCTGGGTAATGCATATCCTCAGAAAAATTTTCTCAGGGAGGCCCTGGGTGAGCTGGCCAAAGAGCAAAACAGGTAAAATGAGCAGTTTTTGGGGTAACAAATGCAAGTTTTATGGTAAAGCTTATCGTAGAGGTGAGTGGTATTCCATCTATATCATAAAGTTGTAAAAACATGTAATACTGGCGTTTTTTGAGGGATTAAAGTTTTTGTGAGGGAATGTGATCAAATAATTGCTGCATGACAAAACTCTTGAATGAACCATTAAACTTACGGAGGTGGACCAATGAATTTTGGTATCATCGGGTGTGGAGGGATAGCTGATAGAAGGACCATACCCGGGATGCGCAAGTCTGACAGAGTAACTGTCTCTGCTGTTGAGGATGTAGACGAGGGCACTGCCAGGCAGGTTGCACAGAAATACGGGATTGATACATACTATACCAGTGAAAACGAGCTTTTAAAAGACAAAAGGATTGAAGCGGTATACATTGGTTCTCCGGTATTTGCGCACCGGGAGCAGGTAATTAAAGCTGCGGATGCAGGCAAGCACATCCTGTGCGAAAAGCCGCTGGCACTTACCACCAAGCTGACAGAGCAGATTATCGAACATTGCCACAAAACAGGCGTTACCCTGCAGGTGGGTTTTATGATGAGGTACCATGGCTACCACATCAAAGCAAAGCAGATGACGGCTGCAGGCAGGCTGGGCCAGGTTGTTTCCGGCAGGGCCCAGCTTACATGCTGGTATCCACCCATCCAGGGGGCCTGGCGGCAGGAGCCTTCCAGAGGTGGTGGAGGGGCACTGATGGACATGGCCATCCATTCTGTGGATATCCTCAGGTACATATTGGGGGATGTAAAAGAAGTTATTTCTTTCAACAGCAACATAACTCACGGCTACCCGGTGGAGGACTCCGGTATAATTGTGCTGCGGTTTGAAAACGGTGCCTATGGAATATGCGATTCGTTTTTCAATATCCCGGATGAGTCAGCAAAGGGGGTGCTGGAGATTTACGGTACCGGGGGGAGCCTGCTGTCAGAGGGGACCATTTCCCAGGTGGCAGGGGGGAAGATGGTTGCATACCTTGCTCCTGAAAGCAGGGGCTACGATGCACAGCAGGAAAGAGCAGGCATTGGACCACAGCCGGTAGATGCTGACCTTAAGGATCTGTACCTGGCCGAAGTGGAGGATTTTATTGATACTGTGGAAAACGGCAGAAAACCTATGAACAGCGGCGAAGAGGCCCTGAAGAACTTCAAGGTAATCCAGGCGGCCTATAAATCACAGAAAGAAAAAAGGAGTATCGAGCCTGACCAGGTCTGATAAAAAAGGGGACAGGCTGCTTTTTCGCACATCGCTTTTTTTCACATCATGGACTGATAAGCTGTAAGGGGCCATAGAGTAGCAAAGCAGGTGCATCAAAGACTGAATATCTTATCGTTTATAGCAATAGTGGCTGCCCCCAGGGCGGCACTGAGAGGACCCAAACCGGAGTGGGTTATAGCAACATCCTGTAAAAGCGAGGGAAGGGTACATTCCTTCAGTGTAGTTATCAGGGGGTCCATAAGATGTCTTCCTGCTTTGGAGAGCTGACCGCCGATGACTATCATTTCCGGATTAAACAGGTCTATGGTGTAGCTTATGGCTTTTCCAGTTTGTTTTCCTGCCCTGTTAAGCACCTCAATAGAAAGCGGATCGTTCATGTTTGCAGCTTCCACCACCTCCAGGGCGGTCAGCTCGTCGATGTGGCCGTTAACCAGGTCCTGTACTCTTGACCGGGTGCCTTTTTTCAGCTCTTCCTGAATAATTGATGTAATAGCGCTTCCGGAGGCTACTGATTCCAGGCATCCGTAATTGCCACAGGAGCACTTCCGCCCTCCAGGGTCTATTATCAGATGGCCTATTTCTCCTGCCTTGAGATTGGCACCTTCATAGATGGTCCCGTTAATAACTATGCCCAGACCGATACCCTGGCCCAAGTCTACAAGAATGAAATTGTCGCAGTTTTTTGCCTGGCCGTACCACAG
>JBMCUI010000127.1:0-6762 GCA_048622675.1 Spirochaetota bacterium
GGACCAGGCCGCATGCCCAGCAGGAGAGAGGAGCCCACGAAAAAACAATACCTGATTGGGATTTCCTGTAGTCCTGAGAGCCAGCTCAACTGCGATGAAAAGAACAATCACTGCTGCTAGAATGCGGAACCACCTTTTCTTCACAAACGCCATTTTCTGGCCTATTATTTGCTCCTTTTTCCGAAACTATTCCAAGTATAGGTAACTCTTTATTTTCTTAGAGAATATCGCGGGCTCTGTTCCTGGTAAAGGTATGGAAAACTAGCTGGCTTTGCAGGGTGGCTGGGTTGGAGGCTCGGTGGATACTTCTTCTATGGTGCGACCAGTAAGAACAGACTTCGGACGATCCTCAAGGATATCTCCGGCCGAATCAGCGTGCTCATCTTCCTTTTTTATCAGGAGCCACTGGTTTCCCTTTCCCCTCCTGGTTCGTACCAGCGAAAAGCCTCCTCTGAGCTTCTCTCCTTCCAGCCACACCGTTCCCCTCCCCGCCTCAACCAGCTCTTCCATGCCGGTGCCTTCCTCCTGTTTTTTCAGGTCCCTGTAGGTCCCCCTGTCCCACAAAATCACTGTTCCAGCGCCATACTCTCCTTCAGGGATCACCCCCTCATAGTCCGCATACTCCATGGGGTGGTCCTCGGTCATGATAGCAAGCCGCTTTTCTTTCGGGTTAAGACTGGGTCCTTTGGGCACAGCCCATGACTTAAGCACCCCCTGTACTTCCAAGCGGAAATCATAGTGGAGGTTTCTGGCCCGATGCTTCTGGACCAGAAAGATGGGCTTTCCCGAGGGACCCTGTGAGCCTCCCTGCGGCTCTGTGGTGCGGGAAAAATCCCTTTTTTTTCTGTATTCTTTTAGAGAATTGCGCCTGGCCATGTCTCCTCCATGTCTTTAAAACCTTTCTCTCACAAAAAAGCTTCCACGCTGGATTATTCATCCTGTGGAATAATGGTGAGGCTCATCCCACCATACTGAGGGCTTCTTCCAGGTCAGCATCGACGTTGGAGATGGCAGCAATGTTGTATTTGTCCTGAAGCACGCTCCACACATTGGGGCCTACAAAAGCAGGCAGCAACGGTCCAACTTTTATATTGCGTACGCCCAGGTGCAGAAGCGTCAGCAGGATCGCCACCGCTTTCTGTTCGTACCAGCTGAGTATGAAAGACAGTGGAAGGTCGGTTACCTCAGTATTGAATGCCTTTGAAAACGCCAGGGCAATTTGAATGGCTGAGTACGAATCGTTGCACTGCCCGCAGTCCAAAAGGCGCGGTATACCGTCGATGTCGCCGAAAGGCAGATTGTTGAACCGGTACTTTCCGCACGCCATAGTAAGTATAATGCAGTCATCCGGGACATCCTTTGCCAACCGGGTGTAGTAGTTGCGTCCGGGCTTGGCGCCGTCGCACCCGCCGATGATGAAGAATCGCCTGATCCTGCCGGTCTTCACTGCCTCCACCACCTTATCCATCACTGACATCACTGCATTGTGTGCAAAGCCAATGGTAATATCCTGCTCTGCGGCATCTTCGCTGAATCCTTCAGCGTTCTGAGCAGCCTGGATTACCGGCGAGAAGTCCTTGGCTCCGTCAGGAGCCGCTTCGATGTGCTTCACCCCGCTCCAGCCAACCACTCCTGTGGTAAATATGCGGTCCTTGTATGAGCTGCGGGGCTTCATCAGGCAGTTGGTGGTCATCAGTATTGCACCGTGAAATTCCTCGAACTCCTTCTGCTGGTTCTGCCATGCCCCGCCGTAATTGCCCTTCAGGTGGTCATACTTTTTCAACTCCGGGTAGGCGTTGCAGGGCAGCATCTCACCGTGGGTGTAGATGTCTATACCCGTGCCCCTGGTCTGTTCCAGAAGCATGGCCAGGTCTTTCAGGTCGTGCCCGGATACAACGATGCATTTGCCTTTTACAGGGGTTATGCGGACCCGGGTGGGTTCAGGATGCCCGTATGCGCCGGTGTTGGCCGAATCGAGCAGCCTCATGACCTTCAGGTTCAGCTCACCTGTTTCCATCGCCTTTGCAGTCAACTCATTCACATCCAGAGGGTTGCCTGCCAGGTAGTCCATGGTCTGGTGAAACCCGGCGCAAACCTCCTCGTTCTCCATTCCAAGAAGATGGGCGTGATGGGTGTAGGCGCCCGCCCCCTTCAGGCCATAAAGTATCAACTCCTGCAGCCCTGCCACATCCTGCCCATGGGCCTCTATTTTCGCAGCAATGGAGATATCCCTGCCCTGTGCAAGCATTCCATTAAAATCTCCGGCCGGGATGAAAGTCGCCGGTTCGGAGAGCTGTTCAGGCTCCCTGCCCGCATCCGCGCATGCCTGCTGGTAAAGCGCCTTTGCCTTGTTCTTTATCCGTGCAGCAGTACGAACGTACTGACTGCCGATGCGCTCGGCATCGAAGTCTGTGTTAGTCAGTGTCACGAACAGGGCCTCGGGTACAAAGGCATCTATCTCTGGGTCGGATTCACCCATTTGACGCGCCCGAAGGGCGTACATCGAAAGGCCCTTTACCACATGGACCAGGAGGTCCTGCATGTTCGAGGTGTCAGCATCCTTGCCGCACACTCCGCGTTTGGTGCAGCCCTTGCCTCCTGCTGTCTGCTCGCACTGATAACAAAACATCGCTTCTTCACGTGTCATTCTAACTCTCCTTATCCTGTAAAACTGGTGTTGGTATTTTGTTGATCTTTTAGTTTTCCTGAATCTCCATCTTCCTGAGGCACTCGGCCAGAGTAACAGCATTGTTGAACTCTGTGTTTTTTGCACCATACAACAGTGTCAGAGGTTTTTGTCCGGCCTGTTTTACGAAGTCCCTGAGCTGCTGTTTCTTTTCACGCAGTTCTTCCTATTCCTGCACCCGTAGCACGATCTTTCCTCGAATCCTGCCTTTCTCCAGCCTGCGGTGGGCCTCAGCCACCTGCGAAAGTTCCATGACAGAGTCGACCACCGGCCTGAGCCTGCCCCACTCAATGAGGTTCTTCAGGTGCTCCATCTTTGCCCTGCTGCGGGAGAGCATTACCATATGCAGAGCAATGTTTTTATGGTATGTTCTTCCGAAATCGCCGCTGTGCTGCACAATTACTGCCATTCTGCCCCTTTGCTTCACCAGGGGGGCGCTCCGCGCCAGGATATCACCGCCAACGGTGTCGAACACCACGTCCACTGAATCTGCATCCATCACCTGGGTGAAGTCCTGGCTCCGGTAGTCAATGGTCATGTCCGCACCCAGCTCCCTGGCCAGGTCAAAGTCATAGTCGCCGCAGGTCACTGCCACCCATGCTCCAGCGGCCTTGGCAATCTGGATTCCCAGTGACCCCACCCCGCCGGCGCCATGAATAAGCACCCGTTCACCCGGCAGCACCCGGGCTCGCTCCATCAAAGCATCCCAGGCGGTGCTCCCCGCAAGGGGAACAGCTGCTGCCTCCTCAAACGATAAATTGACCGGTTTCCTGGCTGCCAGACCAGCTGAAACCGCATGCAGCTCGGCATAGGTGCCCATCCCGTTGATAGGCGGGGTGTAGAACACCTCATCACCAGGCTTCAGTTCACCGGCACGGGAGCCAGCTTCCCGCACCACTCCAGCTGCATCCCAGCCCAGAATCACCGGAGGCCGGAGGGCCCACCCTCCCTGCTTTCGGATCTTATAGTCCACAGGGTTGACTGAGGTAGCTTTTACCTCCACCAGCACCTGGTCCGGGTGGGGAGAGGGAGCCGGCACCTCCTGTTTTTCGAACACCTCCGGTCCACCGAACTCACGTATTACCACTGCTCTCATAGTTTTTTCCTACTCCTCTTCAAAATACGCTACCCTTGCCGGAACATTCTGTCAAGAATAAATACTGCTTATCCGCAGCTCCTAAAAGACACCTTGTCCCTGAAAACCTCATCATTGCACCATCAAAAACACCCATATATCCCAGTGACGGCAAGCTTTGAATCTTATTGATGCGGGGCTGAAAGAGACCAATTTCGAGCTATCGCCGCGTGATAATAATGGTGCTTCCTTCGATTTGAGCTGAAAACTGCTTTAGATCTTTATCAGCAGGCCCGCTTATAACCTTTCCCTCAGCATCAAATCGGGAGCGGTGGCATGGACATACTATTTCCCCGTTTTCTGGAAGCTCTACCTTGCATCCTGCATGAGTACACCGGGAAGAGAATGCTGCCACCTCATCCTCTGAAATCCGGTGTACAATCACCGGCATTCCCTCCCCTTCAACCTGGATATACACTGCACCACCGGGATTTCCTAAAACGCTGTATTTTTCATTTATCAGGTCCAGGCCGACCTCCGAGTTTTCATTGGTTTGCGTTTTCTCTTTCTCTTCTTCACTGTTTCCCATACCAGCTATTAGAGGAAAAACCAGCCCGGCAGCAGCAACGTGAATAGCCCGATGTAAAAAATTCCTTCGGGTAAACCTTTTGTCATTCATCTTTATCCCCTTTTATAAATTTTTTATAGGCATACCTCAAAAAATATATACACGTAACAGAGCCCATCCTACTGTTACTAAAAAAATTATAACCACCACCCACACCGTGGTTCGTTTCAACAACGTCTTTCGCAAGGGCATCTCCTTTTTCATGCTTGCTCCGGTGCCTGCAGTTCATAAAAAGGAAAATATTTCCAGGTGTATTTTTTTGTCAGCCACTCCCAGTTCTTTCAGGTTTTGGAGGGTTTTTTCAATTAACCCCGGGGGACCGCAGGTCCAGAATGAGTGAGCCCCTATATCCTCGGAGCAGTACCTTTCAATCTTGTCCCTGTCAATAAACCCTGTTTCACCTTCCCAGTTTTCTGGTGGTTCCTGCAGCACATGTATCACCTTCAGCCTGGGTTTCCCGGATTTTTCCATCTCTTCCAGTTCTTTGTGAAAAACAATATCCTGCTGCTTTTTGTTTCCATACAAAAGAAGGACAGACCGGGTATCCCCTGTATCCCGCAAATACCTGAGATTGCTTATCAGGGGAGTAATCCCTATTCCTCCAGCTATGAAAACAGGGGCTTTTTCATGGGGGTAAAACTTCAGGGAGAACCTTCCGAATGGGGCCTGAACCCTAACTTTATCCCCCGGTTTTGTCTTTCCTATGGTGGAAGTAAAGTCGCCCAGCTCCTTTATGGTTGATGAAACCCACCCTGATTGGGTGGGAGCGGAACTAATGGTAAAATGATGCTCCTCTACAGGCAGGTCCCTGCCCCTATACAGGGTTAAAAACTGGAACTGCCCCGGAGCATAGTCATACACCTGCTCATCCCGGGGTGGGGTCATTTTCAGAGTCCATACATGAGCGGCTTCCTTCTTCACCTCATCTACTGTATACTGCCGCTTTTTGAGGAAAAAAGGCTTAAAAAACCGATGGTACATGAAACTTGCCATTCCCAGGACCAGAAAACCAATCCATGTATATTTCATGAATACACTTTGGAAGTCGCTTCCTATAGTCAGGCTGTGAATAAATCCTGCTCCCAGGATCAACGGCGCAAATATGTCATGCAGCACCCGCCATTTTTCAAACTTCAGCCCGCCCTTCTTCTGGTACATGCTCAGTACTACATTGACCAGAAAAATCAGCAGGGCCCCTTTCCCCGCCCAGATGTACCAGGGAGTGTCCAGCTGGATAAGAATGTCCCACCCATACCCACCCCAGGCTACCAGTACAGGGTGAAGGATAATCAGAACCAGTCCCAACAGGGCAATGTACTGGTGATACCGAATTACAATATCAAAGCCGAAGGCTTTTTCTATGAACTTCAGGCGGGCTGCAAGCAGGCTCTGCAGACAGAGAATAGCAAACCCCACCAGAGCAAAGCTCTTGCCCAGCTCATATATAAAGCTGCCGGAACTGTAAGGTGAAACAATTGAAACTATGCCCAGGGGAGATAAAACCAGTATTACATAAACAGCAACCCGCCATCCCCCCTTTATGGTATTCTTCATTAATAGCCCTCACCCTCCTCCTTTCAATTTCATTTATTAAAATATAAGCTGCTCTTCCGAAGAGGATAACAAGAATTATATGGATCCAGCCCTTAATTACTTATTCCAAAACTATTATTGACATAAATTGTAAAGAGGTTACAACGGCCCGGTTAAAGTGGTAATCTGGGGCATGATCGGCGGCCATGAGATACTGTGGGCCGAAATATCTGCTGTAGCCACTATGGCCAGTTTCCCGGTTATTGCCATTGCCATTATTCTGCAGAGGTATCTGGTCAGGGACCTGACCTTTGGTTCTGTAAAAGGCTAATGAATAAAGTGCTGTTCTCCCAAAAAAATTGGAGGTATAGTGCATTAGTGATCCCGGGATTTGTGTTGTGGGTGCTTCAAATATTGACCTGATAAGCTATGTGAAACGGCTGCCGAAAATGGGAGAAACCATTATCCCCTCATCTATGTTACGTTCCTAATTATACTTGACTATATCATGTAATATATCGAAACTGTAAAAAAGGATACCTATAAATTTTATGAATTTTTGCTTCGGAAAAATGAAAAATATTAAACCACCAAAAGAATGGTTAAAACAAGCTGAATACGATTTAGATACTGCAGAAGCAATGTTTAATACAGGCAGATATATCTATACTGTTTTTATGTGCCATCTATCAATTGAGAAAGCCTTGAAGGGAATATTTTCAAAAAAGTTTAAAGAAGACCCTCCAAGAATACATAATTTAAATTACTTTTGTAATATAACTGGACTTATTATACCAGATAAATTTCAGGATTTCATTGATAAATTGAACACTCTGAGTG
>JBMCUI010000128.1:0-6715 GCA_048622675.1 Spirochaetota bacterium
GAGTGGTTCTGAGCGGGGACCTTTTCAACCTGTATGTTTTTCTGGAAATAGCCGCAATTGCATCATACGCTCTGGTAGCTTTTGGAATAGAGAAAGAAGAGCTGGAAGCTGCTTTTAAATACCAGGTGCTGGGGTGCGTGTCATCCATGTTTATTCTGCTGAGTGTGGGGATTATCTACTGGAACACCTCCACCCTTAATATCGCGGATGTGAGCAGACTGGTAGCCGCCGGAGAAGGAGGAAAACTGGTAACCTTTGCCCAGGTTATTTTTCTTACCGGCTTCGGTCTCAAAGCGGCCATGATTCCATTTCATGCCTGGCTGCCAGATGCACACTCCTCGGCGCCCTCTCCAATATCTTCCATGCTTTCAGGAGTGCTGATAAAGGCAATCGGTGCTTATGTAATTCTAAGGCTGTTTTTCAACATGTTTGCTCTATCCTATGAGATTTCCATGGTGATCACCATAGTGGGGGTGCTTTCCATGGTAATAGGGGTGCTGCTGGCAATTGGCCAGTGGGACATAAAGCGGCTTCTTGCCTACCACAGCATAAGCCAGATGGGGTACGTGGTTCTGGGAGTGGGTATTGGGATGCTGGTTTTAGCCCGGAACGGGGACAGGTCAGTGGCTGTTCTTTCAATTGCAGGTGGACTTTTTCACCTGTTCAACCATGCTGTGTTCAAAGGCCTCCTGTTTCTCAATGCCGGTGCAGTGGAATACCGGACAGGAATACGGGATATGAAAAAACTGGGAGGACTTTCTGAAAAAATGCCGGTAACCACTTCCACCACCCTGGGTGCATCCATGTCCATCTCCGGTATTCCTCCGTTCAACGGATTCTTCAGCAAACTGATCATCATCATTGCCGCCATCCAGGCCCAGTATTATGTGCTTTCCATACTGGCGGTTTTTGTAAGCATCATAACCCTGGCTTCGTTTTTAAAGGTACAGAGGTTTACCTTTTTTAATAAGACATTGGGTGCAGAGGACAGGCACAGAGACGTAAAGGAAGTTCCTTTTCCAATGTGTTTTTCCATGATTTTTATGGCAGTTTTATGCATTGCCCTGAGCCTTCTGGTAGTACCGTCGGTCAGGGATGCCGTTCTTACACCGGCAGTCAATGTTCTGGTTGAAACTGCAAAATACTCTAATACGGTTCTGGGGTACTGATATGAGTGCTGTAATATTGTTTATATTTCTATTTGTTATCTGGCTGCTTTTGACCCTGAATACAGCTCTGTTCAGTATATTAACAGGTATTGTGGCATCAGCTGTGGTGACCATTGTGTTTGCCAGGTATTCCCTCAAGGTAGACCGCAGAATATTTCAGCCCCAGAGGTATTTCTGGGCCCTGGTCTACCTGTTTGTATTTTTATGGGAATGTATAAAGGCCAACTTTGATGTGGCATACAGGGTGCTGCACCCGGGCTTGCCGGTAAAACCCGGGATAGTAAAGGCAGACTCCCAGCTGAAATCGGATATCGGCAAAACATTTCTGGCAAACTCCATAACCATGACACCGGGAACCATCACGGTGGATATTATCGGAGAGCAGTTTTTTGTTCACTGGATTTATGTTAAGTCCAAAGATCCGCAGGTATATACTCATATAGTTCTGGGAAGGTTCGAAAAATATTTGAAGAGGATTTTCGAATGATAGCACCATACCTGAATGTATTTCTGTATATTCTGATAGCCCTCAGTTTTTTCTGTCTGTTCCGGATAATAAGGGGGCCGTCTATTGCTGATAGAATGGTGGGTATAGATATTTTTGGAATCCTGGTGGTGGGTATCTGCGCACTGCTGGTTATAATTACCGGGAGAAAATTCTTAATCGATATTGCTATTACCTGGGCCATTTTGAGTTTTATTGGAACTCTGGCTCTTGCAAAATATCTGTCGAGGAAGAACTTAAATGAATGAATATGCAAGTTTAATATTCATAGGAATTGGTGTTTTATTTGATTTCTTCGGGTGTCTGGGCCTGCTGCGGCTTCCCGATGTATATAACAGGCTTCAGTCCGCTACCAAGTGTGTGACCCTGGGTACCTGGAGCATACTGTTTGGTGTATTTCTATATTACGGCTTCATCGATGTAGGGGTGAAAGCCCTTTTATGCATTCCCCTGATATTTTTTGCAGCCACTGTTGCAGCGCACGCTCTTATTAGAGGTTCACATATATTCGGTATCAGCATGTGGGAAAAGAGCGTAATCGACGATTATGAAGGAGAAAGGGGAAAAGAGCGCTAGCAAAGCTTCCATATGGCGATCATAAAAAATATCCTCCCGCGAAGCGGCCCATTTACTTCCACTATGGGCTCCTTCTCTTTTCTTTTCATCCAAAAAGTCTTATTTATAATAAAATTACAGAAAACTTCTTTCTACAGTAATAACTAATCTTTTAACTGCCAGGAGGTTGGTGGAGCTAATGTACGACCCACAAAAAGAAATAGAAAGATTAAATCAGGAAGTAGAAAATTACCGTCAGGAAATGCAGAAGGTGATGAAGGAAAGAAGCGAGTACATCAGGGTGAGCGCCCACCAGATGAAATCACCTCTGGCCACTATTAGCTTCAGCCTGGAAACTCTTCTGGCTGAGTATGCAGGAAGGCTCAGCAATAAGCAGCTTCGCATCATTGAATCTATAAAAAGAAATACAGATACCCTGCAGAATTTAATTAGCGATATTCTGGAATTGGAGAAGATTCGAACAGGCAAGGTCGAGCTGGAAGAAGTTGATTTTGTGGATATATGCACAGAAGTGGCAGAGGAAATAAGGGACAAGGTACAGGAAAAAGATCTATACTTTGAGCTGAACCTTCCCCATAAACTTTTAATTACCAGAGGACACCAGATCGGGTTGAAGCAGGCCCTGTTCAACCTCCTGGAAAATGCAGTAAAGTATTCATACCGAAACGGTGCCATAAGCCTGACTGTGGGCTACGATGAAAATGAAAGCACTATAACCTGTATAGTAAAAGACAACGGTATAGGTATTCCAGAAGAAGAACAGCAGAAAATTTTTGAGGAGTTTTACCGGGCGCCCAATGCCAAGAGGTACGATCGGGCAGGCACCGGGTTTGGAATGGTAATTGTAAAGGAGATTGTGGATTTCTGCAATGGGAAGATCAGGATATATAGTGAGGTAAATAAAGGAACAAGAGTAACCCTTATGTTTCCACTCCTCAGAGTTGAGGAGAGGGTAGTAACCCCCCAGGAAAAAAGGGCCCGCAGAAAAAAAATTGTAGTGATAGGAGGGGTGGCTGCCGGTCCCAAGGCAGCTTCCAGGGCCAGAAGACTTGACCCCAATGCTGAGATAACCCTTTTTGAAAAAGGGTACTTTCTGGCATATGCAGGCTGCGCTTTGACCTACTATCTTTCAGGGCACCTTAAAAGCCAGAGGGACCTTTCGGTTGCTCTGTCCGGGTTTCAGGGGGCATCAGAGTTTTTCAGAAGTGTAAAAGGAATAGAGGTAAAAAATCTCTCCGAAGTGATTAAAATAGACCGGAGTAATAAAGAAATACAGTACAGGGACCTTTTAACAGACAGAGTGTACACCGCAGAATACGATGTACTGATTATTGCCACAGGGGGCAACCCCATTATACCAAATATTGAGGGAAGGGACCTGAAAAACATTTTTCCTTTACGGGGCATTCACGATGCAGAGCAGATTAAGTATACACTGACAAATTATATGGCCAAAAACATTGTTATACTTGGAGGAGGGCTGATTGGAGTAGAAATCTCGGAGGCTTTTACTGTATCAGGAGCAAGGGTAACCATCGTGGAGAAGCAGGACCAGATACTTTCTTTTCTGGACCATGAGATGGCTGCTCTGGTGGAAAAGCACCTGGAGCACAAGGGAATTATGATAATAAAAAACCAGACCGCAAAGGCGTTTCTGGGCAGGGACACGGTTGAAGCAGTCCAGCTGCAGGGCTACCAGCTTCCCGCCGACCTGGTGGTTATGGCTGCAGGGGTAAAGCCGAATGTTGAACTGGCGAAGAAGGCCGGAGTGAAAATCGGGTCTACCGGTGCTGTAGTGGTCAACGACTATCTTCAGACAAGCGATCCGGACATCTATGCTGCCGGAGACTGTGTTGAAAGCAGACATGTGGTAACAGAAAAACCGTTCTACCTTCCCCTGGGCTCCATTGCAAACAGGCAGGGCAGAGTTGCCGGAACCAATGCAGTGCAGAAAAGGTATACGTTCAGTCCGGTTACCGGAACAATTATTATAAAGGTATTTGACTATCATATTGCAAAAACCGGGCTCAGTGAAAAGGAAGCAAAACAGTACGGATTTGACCCAATCTGCTGTTTTGTACCGGACTACGACAGGGAGCACTACATCCATGGAGCGGAGATTATAAACATTAAGATGGTAGCATGCAGAAAAACCAGAAAGCTTCTGGGAGTGCAGATAGTGGGAAAGGGTGATGTGGCCAAGAGAATTGATATCGCAGCCATAGTGATATCAAAGAAGGGGTATGTGGATGACATAGCTTCTGTTGACCTGGGGTATGCCCCTCTGTATTCAAACGCAATGGGTGCAATAATTGTGACAGCCCATGTACTGCAAAATAAAATGGAAGGTCTTTTTGAAGGGATTACAGCAGAACAGGTGAAAGATATTCTTCAAAACCAGACAGACAACTATCTGTTTCTTGATGTGAGAAGCCCTCAGGAATACTCCGATGAGAGAATTCCCGGGTTTGACCTTATTCCCCTGGAGAATCTTCGCAGAAGAATAGATGAAATTCCTTCCAGCAAAAGAATAATACTTGTCTCGGGTACCGGCTCCCGGGCCTACCAGGCTTCCCTTATTCTCAGGGCCCACGGTCTCGATGATGTAAGAATTCTGGAAGGCGGTTTGAAGATGTGGCCCTACCAGATTCACAGAGAACAGTACTGACCAGGCCTCTATCTCTTATTCAGTGCTTTTTCAATTGCCGAGAGCAGAGTCTGGGGTTTGACCGGTTTTTCCAGGTATTCAGTTACAGGGAGATAATCCTCGTCTTTTTTGGGGTCAAACTTGTAGCCGGTTACCTTTCCCACAGAAGTAACCATAACAATGGGAAGGTTTTTTAAATCAGGCTCATTTCTAAGCTTGTAAGCAAGCTGGAAACCTTCCTCTACGGTGGCCATCATCACGTCCAGGATGATTACATCAGGTTTTTCTTTTTTAATTTTATCATATCCTTCTTTGCCATCATAAGCTGCTTCAACTTCATAGCCATTGTTTTCCAGCACCATTCTTTCAGCTTCAACCATGTCCACATCATCGTCGATGATAAGAACCTTTGCTGCCATATGTTGTCCCTCCATTAACAAGTCTATTTCTTTTAGTATACAAGCTAAATATTCCGGTGTATGCTCTGCCAGAATACTGGATATTCCGCCCGGTTTAATGCTCTGCGGCTCTATCCCCATTATCTTTATTTTCAGGCTGGGGTGGAGCTTTTGTGCAAGCATCAACAGCTGGGCTGTATTGAATCCGTGAAGACCATACTCTCTGCCCAGCACCCGGTACTGCTCCGGTGAAAACACCATCCAGTCCCCAGCCTTGCCGCCTGACCGGACAGAATCTACCACCAGAACCCATTTTCTGCCGGAGTGGTGCTCCAGTACCTGAAAAGGGTCGGATTCTGCAGCTATAAATTCCACCTGCTTGTACCGGGGGTTGTTTTCACACCTGGTTTTTAAAAGATCAATCAGATAGGGACCGATTCCGTCGTCCCCCGAAGCCCTGTTTCCAATGCCGATTACTGCACCTTTATTCAACGAACTTTACATCCAGATTATGAACCGAGCATGAGATGCATGGGTCATAGGCACGCACCAGCATTTCCAGCCCCATAACAATCTTATCTTTATCCCAGCCCTGCTCAATCATTTTGGGTACAAACTCCCTCATGTCATTGTCAATATTGGCGAAGTTCTGATTGGTAGGTATTATGCAGTTCGCCTCTGTGATGCAGCCGCCGTCATCATAGGTGTAGTCATGGTACAGAATTCCGCGAGGTACCTCGGTAGAGCCAACCCCTCTGCCGGCTTTGGGCTTTATATCGGGTTTCTTCTCCTGCTTGAGCCCTTCGCCCACAAGGGCATCTATGGTCTCAATAGCATGCTGCACATTGTGTCCGCACTCTATTACCTGGGCGACACTGTTAAAATAGGGGTTGGTGCATATCGGTTTGAACCCAAACTCCCCGGCGGCTTTCTGCCCTGTTTCATTGAGACGGTCAGCGTTGTTATTGCACCGGGCAAGTGCTCCTACCATGTAGCTGTCTCTGCTGGCATGAGTATGCTTCCCGGTGGAGTGCTTGACTACCTTTTCATTGGTCATTTTTCGATAGTTGTCCACCGGTGTCGCTCCGGTATCGGATGAATAAATATCTCCGTCATAGAAGGCGAAGTCGTTCTTTGATCTCAGAGAGATGTATTCTGTTTCCCTTTCCAGAGGTGGTATCTTGTCAGCCACTGATTTTATTGTTTCGATGGTTTCTTCTATATCTTTAACTGCATCCTGAAGACGCTGTTTCAGGTCTTTGAGCTCCTGTGCGGTGGGGAGCATGGTTACCCATCCGGGGACCATTCTCATACCGTGTACGGCATGGCCGTTGGTCTTCTCGCAGATGTCATTGGCCAGCTTCTTGAGCCTGAGAGCCCTCTTTACCACATCCGGTGCAGACTCAGCAAGGGGTACCAC
>JBMCUI010000129.1:0-6689 GCA_048622675.1 Spirochaetota bacterium
ATATAATTGTATATAATTCAAACATCAAAACAATTTTCTTGTTCACCAGAACACAAACCTGTACAATACTCCTTCTTCCATCTTAATGCCGGGGGCCCGGATACTTCTATCGGCGATTTTCAGAGAAGCCTGCTGCTTTCTTCCGCTTACCAGGTCTATCATTTGGCCTTTGTATATCCCCTCGGAAGGAAGTGCAGTATCTTCAATAAACGGCTCCAAGGTATTGGGGCTGTGTACTGCAGGTTTAAAGTACACCTGATAGCTCCTACCCAGAAGCCTGTTTGCTTTATCTATCTGACCGTTTTTTATGTACCTTCTTATCCTGGTACTGGAAACCGGACCCCCTCCATCTTTTACTTCCTTTACCTTTACCAGTGTATACTGATATTCGGAGGAGTATTTTTCCAGGAATGAGGTATCCCCTTTGTTATTTTTTCCAAACCTGAAGCTTTCTCCCAGGCATATTACTCTGGGGAATAAATCCTGCCACACCCTGTCCAGAAACCCCAGGGGCTCCAGAGCTGCAAAATCGGGACTGAACCCGATATACAAAAGCAGCTCTATTCCCTGTTGTTTAAAAGAACAAATCATATCACCAGGACTCCATAGCTGACGGGATTTTTTTCCGTAAATTACTTCCACAGGATGGTTTTTAAATGTTAAAACAGCAGGGATCAGGTTATTTTTGCTGCATTCATTAACCAGAGTGCTGATAATTTTAACATGGCCCTTGTGCATGCCTTCGAAATTGCCTATGGTCAGACCCGTTCTACCGTAATATAAATCCATCCTGGTGAGTTTTTCCACTATGTGCAACTTTACATTCCTTCGAAGACCCTGAGGTAGGTAAGGTCACCATTATTTTTTACTACAGCAATTAGTCTTCCGTTGCATACTATCCGTATACAGCCTCTCATAGAAATAATAGGACCTCCTTCTTCGAAAACTTTGGACGGAGGCGTACCTTTTGATATTCTTTGAGCTGCCTGGTTATTTACCTCTATCCGGGGTAGAAACGAAAGCGCCTCGTTCACATTTATAAGAGGGGTAAAGTTATCTATCTGATGGAGCTTGCATGCTCTTTCCACTGAAAAATGTCCCGAAGATATTCTCCTCAGCCCGCTGAGGTACCCACAGGTTCCAAGGCTATGTGCCAGGTCCCTGGCCAGTGATCGAAGGTATGTTCCTTTCGAAACCACTGTATCCATAGAAATTCGGTTATGCTGTCTGTCCACCACCCTTATTTCTTTAATTTCAACCATCCTGGGGCTGATATCCAGCTGTTCTCCTTTCAATGCTCTCTGGTACATCCTCTGGCCATTTTGATGAATGGCTGAATAGGCAGGTGGCACCTGTTTGATCTTCCCTTTAAACTTCTCCAGAACCTTGTCCAGCTGTGGATCGGAAATTGGAGGCACAGGAGCTTTTTTGATTATCTTTCCATACCTGTCAAGTGTATCTGTCTGCACTCCCAGCCCAATACAGGCCAGGTAACGTTTGTCTCCCCTCATAAGGAGTTCCTGGATAGAGGTGGCCCTGTTTATACATATTACCAGCAGCCCGGTCGCTGCCTTGTCCAGCGTGCCTGCATGACCTGCCTTTGACACCCCGAGTCTTTTTTTTACTTTCTTTACCACCTGAAAAGAGGTTATCCCCTCCTCCTTGTCTACCAGTACAACCCCGTCTTTATTACTCATTCTTTTTTATTTCGTCCAATATTTTCCTTACAACAGGTTTGCCTACCGTTTCAATATCACCAGCCACTTCAAACCCACTGGCCTTAAGGTGTCCTCCTCCTCCCCACATTTTGGCCAGATAGTTGCAATTAATGCTGTTGGTGGAACGAAGGCTGACTTTCACTTTCTGAGACTCAAGCTGTTTAATTAAAATTATCAATTCAACGTTTTTCAGCCCTCTCAACACATCAATTATTCCCTCATCATCCTCCTTCACCGCTCCTGCATCCTTATAGGCGCTCATTGGCAGCATTACATAAACCACCCTTGATGACTCGTCCAGGTGCATTGTTTCCAGAGCCCTGGCAAGTAGACGGAAATGACTTGTCCGCTTGTTCATATAGACCATTTTAAACACATGGTCCGGTTTGACCCCGCATTCAACCAGCCGGGAAGCTATTCTGAACACCTTTGAGGTAGTATTGGAGAAAGCAAAGGAGCCGGTATCGGTAAGTATTGATACATAAAGACATTCTGCTATATCTCTGTTCAGGTGCTGTTCTATCTCTGGAACAACCTCAAACAGTATTTCACCTATACTTGAAGCATCAGGATCAACATAACAGTAATCCCTGAAACATTCAGTTAATTGATGGTGATCGAGGCTGATCACTCTGGGACAGTGTTCAATCAAAGCAAATACTTCTCCTATCCTGGATCTGCTGGAGCAGTCAACAAGAAGGCAAACATCCACATCAGGAATGTGGGGAGATTTATGCTCTTCAAAAGTGTTAATCTTATGGGAATAAGGGAGCCAGGAACACATCTCAGGAGTCCGGTCCTGGTTGAGAATATATACCTGTTTACCCAGAGATGTCAGGATAGAGTAAAGAGCAAGTTCGGATGCTATCCCATCCCCATCCGGTGAGACATGAGTGGTAAGCAGTACCGCCTTTGCATTGGCAAGTATATTCCAGAAAACATCCTTATTACCGGTCTTGGGCATTATTGCTGCTGTTCCTTTCTTGTTTCCTCTCCATTTCTCCAATTTTATGGACCATCCTTACCCTTTCCTCCGTTTTTTCATCCAGTTCAAAGATAAGGTGTGGAATATTCCTTAACTTGATTTGCTTACTGAGTCTTTTCTGGATATAGCCCCGGGCACTTTCCAGTCCATCCATCACATTCATTTTCTCTCTATAGCTGCCCATTACCGATACTACCACCCGGGCTATTTTACCGTCGCCGGAGAGATGAATACCCAGTATGGTAATAAAAGCTTCCAGGCGAGGGTCTTTCAACCCTTTGGTCAAAAGCGAAGAAAGTTTTATTCTTATCAGTTCTTCTATCCTTCTGGATCTTACATCTTTCAATTGAATCACACCTTTGAGTTGAGAGTCTGTTTAATTTCGTGGATTATAAATGCTTCCAGCGTATCTCCTTCTTTAATATCATCAAAGTTATCTATTTTAATGCCACACTCATACCCTGCAGCAACCTCCTTTTCGTCCTCCTTATACCTTTTCAGTGACGAAATTCCCCCTGAATATACTTCAATTCCCTCTCTAATTACTCTAACCTTTGCATTTCTTGGTATTCTCCCGCTGTTTACATAACAGCCGGCTACATTACCTATTTTAGGTACTTTGAAAACCTGTCTTACTTCAGCAGTGCCTACAATTTCTTCCTGAAGCTCAGGCTCAAGCAGGCCTTCCATTGCTGATCTTATGTCTTCGATAACATCATATATAATGCTGTACCTCCGTATGTCTACTTTTTCTTTTTTGGCCAGAGCTGAAGCTTTGTTATTCGGCCTAACTCTGAATCCAATAACTATAGCATTGGAAGCAGATGCAAGAATGATGTCCGTTTCATTTATTGCCCCTACTCCTGTATGAATGGGGTTGAGTCTTACCTGTGAAGTAGACAGCTTTTCCAGAGAGTCTTTTATCGCTTCCACTGAACCCTGAACATCTGCCTTGATAATGGCCTTGAGCTCCAGCACTTCTCCTTCTTTTATCTGGTCATACAGGTTTTCAAGGGTAACTTTTTTTACATTCTTTGACTCCTCATATCGCTTCAGCTCCTGACGCTTCTCCCCGACCTGCTTGGCCTCCCTTTCATTTTCAGTGACCTGGAAGGGGTCACCGGCTACAGGAAGACCTGAAAAACCTATTATCTCTACAGGATGGGATGGGAGAGCTTTTTCTATATTTTTGCCCCGCTCATCAAACATTGCTCTGACTTTTCCGGGATACACCCCTGCTACAAAGGGATCGCCTGCTTTTAAAGTCCCGTTGTTTATCAATACTGTAGCAACAATACCTCTGCCTGTGTCTACCTTTGATTCAATAACCACACCGCTGGCCTTTTTGTGGGGGTTTGCTTTAAGATCAAGCATATCCGCCTGCAGCAAGACGGTCTCCATAAGCTCATCCAGTCCGGTCTTCTTTAAAGCGGAGACTTCTACCATCAAAGTATCGCCGCCCCACTCTTCGGGAACAACCCCTCGTTCAGCCAATTCATTTTTCACCTTCCCGGGGTTTGCCCCGCTCAGGTCCACTTTATTTACAGCTACTACCATGGGAACATTTGCTTCTTTTGCGTGGTCTATGGCTTCTACAGTCTGAGGCATAACTCCATCATCAGCAGCAACCACCAGCACTACTATATCTGTAACCTTTGCTCCCCTGGCCCTCATCATGGTGAATGCTTCATGGCCTGGAGTATCAAGAAAAACGATCTCTTTTTCCCCCATGCTGGCCTTGTAGGCACCTATGTGCTGGGTAATCCCACCGATTTCGGTATCCACCACATTGGTGTTTCTTATTGCATCCAGAAGTTTGGTTTTGCCATGGTCTACATGCCCCATCACTGTAACTACAGGAGGCCTGGGCTTAAGGTCTTCAGGCCTGTCATCCTCTTCTTTGATTACCGTCTCATCGTACAGAGAAACCACTTTGGTGGAAGTACCGTACTCTGATGCAACCAGGCTGGCAGTTTCAGCATCAATCTGATCGTTGATACGGGCCATTACTCCCAAAGACATTAACTTGGATATAAGTTCATTTGCTTTTAAGTTCATCTTCCTGGCAAGGTCACCAACAGTAATTGATTCCATAATTTCTATTCTCTTGGGGACCCTGCTCGCCGGAGCCGACTTTTCCTTCTTCTTGTGCTGAAAGAGCTTGTCCAGCTTTTCTTCTGCTTCTTCCCTTTCTTTTCTGTATTCGTATTTTTTCTTTCCTCTGGGATGCTTCTTTGCCGGTGCAACTTCCTTCGGCTCCTTTTTCTTTAGTTTCTTTTCTTTCAGCTTGTATACAGGTTTCTTTTCTTCGGGTTTGTGCTCCTCTTCGCGCTTCTGTTTCTTTGCCGGTTTTTTCTCAGGTTCTTCTTTTTCTTTTTCCTGAACAGCTTCTTTATCAGAAGGCTCTTCCTTTTTCCCCTCCCGATGAGGCTTTTTAACTATAATCACCCTTTTCTTTTTTATGACTATTTTCTTATGGTCCTCTTCCGATTCCTTGGGCTTCCTTTTTATCAGAGCTACGTCCGGCTGACTATTCATATTCTTGTCTACATACTCCTGAAACTGTTCCAGTTCCTCCTGGTTAAGAGCACTGGCTGATTTTTTATTTTTTATTCCAAGAGACCCCAATATTTTCAACACTTCTTCTGTGCTGAGGTCTTTGGTTTTTGCCAATTCATGTACTTTCATATTTTACCCTTCAAGTAACTAAAGTTACTTTGCCCGCCTCACTGAAAACAGACATTCATCTAACTAATTTGATAGTATTAATTTATTTACAAATCAACAAGGAAAAGTTTTGCACTCCCGAATCCAACATCGTGCCAGCTTTACTGATTACACCTCTTCAGTTTCTTCTTTAAACTCAAGCTCCACACCGCAGGAAGGACACTTGCTCATTTCTTCTGTAATATTTGCTCCGCAGTTCGGACATTCATAATATTCCTCTTCTGTTTCGGAGGCAGCCTCAGCTTCGTCCGGTTTGACCATTTTTTCTTCAACCACTTCAACGGTTTCTGACAGAGTTCCCAGCAGTTTGTCCGCCATCTCTTTGGTCATGCCTTCTATTTGAGCAAGCTGTTCTGCGTTTTTATCTATTATATCTTCGATATTGGTCAGCTCAGCCTTTTTAAGCACCTGTATGGTCTTTTCTTCGATACCAGGGATGTCTTCAATGGTCACTACTTCACCTGTTTCCTCTTCTTCTGCTGCTCCAAACAGCTCATCTGCAGCCTTCCTGGTATATTCGGCATATTCAGACTTTTCGAATTCTTTATCTGTAATGACATCCAATTTATACCCTACCAGTTTGGAAACCAGACGCACGTTCTGCCCCTGACGGCCTATAGCTATTGAAAGTTGATTATCTGGAACCACTACCAGAGCTTCTCTTTTTTCTTCATCGGTAATTAAAATTCTGGATATTTTAACCGGGTTCATGGCATTCTCAATATACTTTTTCAGGTCAGGGTCCCATTTCACCACGTCAATTTTTTCACCTTCCAGCTCCCCCACTATGGCCTGAATCCTCACTCCCTTAAGACCAACACATGCTCCAACTGGGTCTACCTCATCCCTGGGAGAGTACACAGCCACCTTGGTCCTGTAGCCAGGGTCCCTCACTATATTCTTGATCACTATTGTATTGTCAGCTATTTCCGGTACTTCCAGTTCGAATATCTTCTTGACGAAGCCGGGGTGGCTTCTGGAAAGGATGATCTGAGGTCCTTTTGGGCCTTTCTTTACCTCCAGCAGCAGGGCCTTTATCCTGTCCCCCACATTGTAGTGTTCTCGGGGTGACTGTTGATTCCGGGGAATGATCCCTTCAGCCCTTCCCAGATTTACATAAATGGTGCCGCCTCTTTCTCTCTGAAAGTACCCTACTATCATCTCACCTTCGCGCTGCTTATATTCATTGTATACTACGTCTTTCTCAATTTCTCTCAGTCGCTGATTGACCACCTGTTTGGCAGTCTGAGCTGCAATCC
>JBMCUI010000130.1:0-6665 GCA_048622675.1 Spirochaetota bacterium
ATATGGTAGTTTTACCGGCACCGCTTGAGCCAATAAGTGTAACAATTGCTCCATCTTCTACACTTATTGAAATGTTATTTACCGCAGCTACCTTGGAATAGTGAACCGTTATATCTTTAACTTCAAGTAGCAACTTTCTCACCTCCTAGAGATGTAATATCTTCACATCCAAGATATGCTTCAATCACTCTTTGATCGTTTCTGACTTCATCAGGGCTACCTTCCACAAGCAGCTTCCCGAAATCGAGCACACTAATATATCCACACAGCTCCATAATAGATTTCATATCATGTTCCACTATCATAATGGCAATGCCCTGTTGATGCACTTTTCTGATCAGGTCTATCATATGTGCTTTTTCCGTGGGGGTCATGCCGGTGAGGGGCTCATCCAATAACATTACCTTGGGTTCACAGGCCAGTGCAATTGCTATACCCAGTGCCCTCTGGTGTCCATGAGGCAGGTTTATTGCTATTTCATGTTTAAAGTCACCCAGTCCCATAAACTCCACTATTTCCAAAGCCTTTTCTAAATTTTCACCTTCTATATCCTTAACTGTACCTGTAAACACACCAAAGATATTTTCCTTAAATTGAAGATGGCGGGCTATGCTGACATTTTTAAGTACCGTAAAGTTTTGAAATAGTGCTGTACGCTGAAAAGTCCGAACCAGACCCATTCCAGCTATTTTACTCGGAGAAAGACCGTCAATACGCCTTCCTTTATAGAAAATCTGCCCGGAAGTAGGTTTGTAAACACCACTTATAACATTATACAGGGTGGTCTTGCCAGCACCATTGGGGCCGATTATTCCCCGTATTTCTCCTTCCTGTACAGTAAGGTTAAGGTCACTAAGAGCAGCAAGACCTCCGAAATATTTGCTTACTTTTTCAACTCTCAATAATGACATAAGCCTACTCTCTCCTTATTATCAGTTTGATACAATATAGTAATGATTTCACTTTTTAATTTCATATTATGGTATATCACCCTCCAATCCATGTCAAGTATATTAGTTTTAAAAGCTTTTTCGCAACAAGACCCTATAGGCATTAATCATTAATTGATATATATTTATATCTATTTTTACACCGAGCAGATCATTACTCGATTGAAAAGTTTACTTACCTATATTTAGTAGACAAGGATTATACCTGTCTATACAATATTTGTCAATAAAAAATTTGCAAATTTATCATATAAAATTGCAGGTGTTATATAAAATTCTGGAAAATCTGCCTGCATTTTTTTATATTACCCGGTGTGCTGAAACCAAAGGAGTGACCAATGCCGGTTCCGACAATTGAGTATGCAGGGGGCAGGGTAAAAATTATCGATCAGACCAGGCTCCCCGTGCACAAAAAATTTATCGACATACACAGCGCCGAAGAGATGTGGGAGGCGATTAAACACCTCAAAATCAGAGGAGCTCCCGCTATCGGCATTGGTGCAGCATTTGGTGTATACCTGGGTATCAAAGACTTTGACGACCATGACAAGCCCGGTTTTATGAATAAACTGGAGGATACCTGCAGGTACATGGCCACCTCCAGGCCCACTGCGGTTAACCTTTTCTGGGCCCTGGACAGGATTAAAAACGTGGTGCGCAGAAATTGTCACCTGGGTGTACCAGAGCTTAAAGAGCTGGTACTGAATGAGGCGAAAAATATGATTACAGAGGACAACAGGATATGCAGGTCCATAGGAGAACACGGGGTGCAATTGATCCGGGAGGGTTATTCTCTACTTACCCACTGCAATGCCGGTGGACTGGCCACAGCCATGTACGGCACAGCACTGGCGCCAATATTCAGGGCCAGGGAGCTGGGTGTGGACATCCATGTATATGTGGACGAGACCAGACCCCTGCTCCAGGGCTCCAGGATTACCGCCTGGGAGCTCCTGGAAGCACACATACCTGCCACCCTTATAACCGACAATATGGCAGCCGCAGTAATGTACCAGAAAAAAGTTGATATGGTCATTGTAGGAGCTGACAGAATTGCGGCCAATGGGGATACAGCCAACAAGATCGGCACCCTGGGAGTGGCGGTTCTGGCCGGGGAGTTCGGTGTCCCCTTCTACATTGCCGCCCCTGTTTCAACAATTGATCTGAAAACTCCTACAGGGGACGCTATACCCATAGAAGAAAGGGACCCCAGGGAAGTAGTCAGGGGATTCGGCAGGCAGACCGCTCCTGCAGACGTACAGGTGTACAACCCTGCATTTGATGTAACTCCGGCCCGATATATCCAGGGGATTATCACGGAAAAAGGAATACTTGCGCCACCTTTTGACCGATCAATAAGACAAACACTCCAGAAATAAAAAGCAGTATACCAGCGTGTAAACAATTTCTGCCCTTTTGGTCTGTGGTAGTGCAGGCAGAGGGTCTGGAGAACAAAGCCGTACTTATAAATCTATTCCTAAACCGGTTATATAAACCGCACAGGTAACCCATGAAGAAAAACAAGGTTCTGGATATTATCACCTCCACCACCTCGGGACTGGACGCAGTGGAGGTAATCCCCCTGGTCGACCTGGACAGCGTTCTGCAGCGAACCCTGGAGCATCTGCAGAAAGGGATGATGCCCTCCACCTACAGGTGGACTGAATCAAAAACACGGTACGCGTATTCATATAAAAATTACTCCCGGTGGGCCAGAAGCATAATTGTGGCAGCCAAATACTACCATACAGGTGAACCCTATCAATCCGACCCCCTTTTCGGCAGAATAGCCCCCTTTTCCTGGAGAAACAACTACTTGTACATTACGCTCCAGCTGGAACAGGCCCTGGAAGCATTAGAAAAATATATGGGAAAAAAAATAAAAGCCAGAGTGCTGTCCAACTACACATCCATACCCGAAAAACCTCTTTTCCGGTATTCAGGGCTGGGGGAAGCCGGCAGAAACAGTGTACTGATAAACCCCCATATGGGCTCATATTTCTGTGTAGGCGAGATGCTTACTGAGCTGGAGGTTGAGGATTTTGCAAACCCGCCCTCTCCCGCTCCTCCTGATTTTTCCATATGCGGGGAGTGCTTCAGGTGCATCAAAGCCTGCCCCACCGGAGCTATTACCGGACCAGGGGCGGTGAACATCAACCGGTGCTTCCAGTACCTCTCCGAAAACCTGGTTGTGGTACCCAGAAAGTGGAGGAACAGGTGGGGCCCAAGGCTGTACGGGTGCAGCACCTGTCTGGAAGTATGCCCCTACAACCAGCGTCTGACCCCCTGGGCTGAAAAGCACCAGGTGGGGTATGTGGGAACAGGCATGCATCTTCCGGATGTACTGAAGCTTTCCCCGCAGCAGTGGGACCTGAGGTTCCAGAACAACCAGATTGCCCGGAGGGAAAGTCTGGCTATAGTTAAGAATGCCGTTCTTGCCCTGGGTTGCTCGGGCAACAGGTGGTGCCTGGAAGCAATTCGGGATTTCCTGGAACACCCAAGTCCGGTAATCAGGGCCACCGCTGCCTGGGCTGTGGGTAATATCAATACCCCTTCGGGCAACAAAAAGCTGGAGGAGCTATACAAAAAAGAAGAAGACCCTGAGGTACGAAAAGAAATTGAATACTTTCTGTGAGCATTGGACGGCCCGTAGGGTAGTTTTTATTTCACTGCAGCATCAACACCAGCTCCCTGGTAAAAAACGCAGCAGCGGCACAAGAACAGGAGCTGGGATCGTAAGGGGGAGCCAGCTCCACCATATCAAATCCCACTATTCGATGGTCTCTGAACAATATAAGGGCTGAATGCAGCTCTTTTACGGATACTCCACCCGGCTCAGGGGTGCCTGTTCCGGGGAAGAAGCCCGGGTCCAGAACATCCAGGTCCAGGGTAATATACACCGGAGTGCCGGTGGGAATGGAGCCTGCCAGCCGTGAAGCATTTTTCAAATCAAAAGGATGAAAATAGGGAAGCTTTTGTGCATAGGCAAACTCCTCTTTGGTGCCCGAACGCATCCCCATCCCCGCATACTGCTCGGGAGGCAAAAACTCCAGTACCCTTCTGGCCACACAGGCATGCGAGTTCCTCTGCCCACCGTACTGCTCTCTTAAATCACAGTGGGCATCAATATGCACCACTCTGAGGTGGGGCCACTTCTCAAAAGCTGCTCTAATAACAGGAATGCTTATGGAATGCTCACCACCCAGAACCACCGGAAGCCTGTTTTGATAAAACAGATCAGCAGCAAACCTGTATATCTCCTCCTGGGTTTTCTCCGGGGAAGAGAAACTGACCGGCATATCCCCGGAATCGTAGAATTTCATGTCCTCCAGGTCTTTTTGCAGATAAGGAGAATAGCTTTCCAGGTCCCGGGATGCCTGGCGTATGGCGGAAGGCCCAAACCTGGCCCCGGGCCTGGCAGAGGCAGTCCCGTCATAGGGAACACCCACCATCCATACACCAGACTCGGAAGAAGAGGAACAAAGAAACACCACCGTTCACTCCCCCGTTATTTCCCTGACAAAATTGGGAAGGGTGAACATGCTTCTTGCAAGCTCTCTGTTGTAGTATCTGAGCCCCTCCGGCACTTCAAAAGCCCTGAACGGATCATTGACCGGGTCAGCCGAACCAGAAGCAAAAGCAAAACTCCACAGACCGTACGGATAGGTCGGTATGGTTGCTGTATACATGTACGCTTTGCCGTATACCCTTTTAAGGCTGGCATATACACCTTTAAGAGTCTCCCGGTACATCTGGTCAAAGGGAGACTCGGTCTGTGCTGTAAGCACTCCTTTTTCCTTTAAAATACTGCGGCAGTTTTTATAGAAGGGTTCGCTGAACAGTACCTTGCCCGGTCCTATCGGGTCTGTTGAATCAATGATTATGAGATCAAAAGGCTGCTGGTCCTGCTGTACAAACGATGCCCCGTCCTCAAAGACCATCTCCAGCCGGGGGTCATCCATAGACCGGGCCAGCCCTGGCAGATACTTTCTGCACGCCTCCGGGACCTCTCCGTCTATTTCCACCATTACCACCTGCTTTATTGAGGGGTACTTGAGCACCTCCCTTGCTGTACCCCCGTCACCTCCCCCTATAATGAGCACCCGTTCCGGCTGGTCAAGAAGCTGAAGGGGAACATGGGCAAGGCATTCATGGTACACAAACTCGTCTTCCTCTGTGAGCATTATAAACCCGTCTATTACCAGAAGTCTGCCGTACCCCACAGTCTCAAAGATATCGATGGTCTGGTATTTGCTTTTTTTGTGAAATACCTGCTGCTCAATTCTAATGCTTATCCTGGACCGGTCGTTCAATTTTTCTGAAAACCATAATTCCATTCCATTCCCTCCAATTGTATAAAACCACTAGTACCACAGCACCACACCGGCAAATGCTGCCCCCAGTGTTACTACCCGGTGTTCTGATCCTGTAGTGGAAATATACTTTAGTTTTCTTCTCCTTCGCTCAAATCCTCTTACAGCCATCTCCTCCACTTTCGCCAAAACCTCGTTCAGGGGCCTGGTATCGGCATACTCCATTATAAGACCGGCCAGGCTTTCATCATCGGGTACAGCAACTGCAACACCAGCAGCTATCACTTCACCTGGGGTCTCGGAGCAGATATAAGCATATGCTGCCGGTACCAGGGCTCCGGGAGGAAGCGGCACCGGGGCTGTTCTGGTGCATCCGGGAGGAATTATACTGGACATTTTGATAATATTGGTGTCTCCTATGCCTGCATCGAGCAGACAGTTGTCAAACGCATTGAGCCTGGTAAACCCCTCGGAATGAGCGCTTACAGTAAAGTATATTCCGGGTATGGTAAAAAGCTTCTGGTCAGCCTGATGATACCTTGTATGTAATGTTTCCTTTAACATTTAGCTCACCTCTTTTTAATTCAATCACAGACTGGTTTCTGGACTTAAGTGCATTTTTCAGGTAGTCCTTTATTTTCCACGGGTCGATGCTCCGGCCACAGGTAAATACATCAACTGCAGCATAACCGTACTCCGGCCAGGTATGAATGGCTACATGGGACTCTGCAATAACCACCACGCCACTTACTCCAAACGGAGAAAAATTATGAAAGGTGCTGGTTACGATGGTGGCCCCTGAAAGTTCAGCGGCCTCCCTCATTATTTCATCAATTATGTATTTATCGTTGAGCACCTGGTCATCACAATCGTAAAATTCTACCAGGATCTGCCTTCCCAGTGCATTCATTGCTCCCCTCCTGTAAGGATGGAATACTGTAACTAATTGGATAAATGTGCAAGCTGATGGGATCAGAATAAAACTAGCGGAGGGTAGAAGTACTCAAGGATTGGGTAAAGGCTGATACCTTTACCAACAAGTCCTCCCTATCCTGGTATACAATGTAGTGAATGGAGCTGCTGTGATTGGGGTTCACCAGTATTATCATTTTCGCTTTTCCGATTCATGGTAATTTTTCCTGTTTTTCCCTGTTTGTAAATGACAACTCCATTACAAGAAGTAGATAAAACCCTCTACATAACTTCCATTCCTGTGAGAGTTCTCTGAGAAGCTCAACCGCCCAAAAACGGCGTACCCGTCTTTTAACAGACCGGGCTTTGCTGCTTAAAAATTGTTCATTCCAAATATAAACTTAAAGTCCTGAAAATCAATACATTTTTACTAATTATTTTCAGGTTTTTTCCACTTCCACCTTGTCCCCTCTCCGGTATCCTCCAGCAC
>JBMCUI010000131.1:0-6648 GCA_048622675.1 Spirochaetota bacterium
TGTGGATTAAATGCTTGACATGTTCATGCTTTTATGGTCATCTATCGCTGTAGGACTAACTTATTTTATAATACCCACGCCCAGGACTTTGTGAGCTTTCATCGCCCTACATATAAGTGATTCTGATTTATTGTAAATTATTTACAAAATATATGTATTAATAATTGACAAATAAAATAATTTTCTTATAATAGGTGTGATTTAAAGGTGGAGAAAAAATAGGGATGTCGGTACTCAAACAGATAAGAAGTCTGTACAATGACCTGAAGCCGGTACAGAAGAAAATAGCAGACTATTTCATGCATGCTGATTTCAATGACATCAACCTTTCCATTGAAGATATTGCCAAAAATGTTGGCACTTCGGTGGCCTCCATATCCCGGTTCTGCAAGAGGCTTGACTACCAGAGCTTCCAGCACTTTAAGATTGTTATGTCCCGGGACCTGAAATATGAGCCGGAGATGGTGCTTCCCATTTTCAAAATGGACGATGACCCCCAGCTGGCCATCCGCAAGGTTTTCTCCGAGATTATTACCAACCTTCAGGCTACAGAGGGGACTGTTGAGCTGAGCTGTATTAACAGGGCCGTAGATAAAATGCTGAGCAGCAGCATGGTCTATCTTTTTGGGCTGGGGGGTTCGGGAGGAGTGGGCTACCTGGGAGAACTGTTGTTTTCACACCTCGGTATAAATTGTGCCTCTATCTCTGAGCCCTACAGAATGATAGTAAAGGCAGGACATTCTGTTCAAAATACCCTGATAATCGGTCTTTCCCACTCTGGCAGAACCAGATATGTTGTAGATGCAGTAAAAATGGGAAAAAATAACGGTGCATTCACCATCGGGATTTCCAATTACAGGCACTCCCCCCTGGCTGAGGAAACAGACCTAACTTTATTGACCGCGTGTCATGAAAGAAGGGTGCATTTTGCCCAGTCAGATTCCATGATGGCCCAGTTTGCACTTCTGCGGGTGCTTTATATACTGGCAGCCTCCAGAAGCAGTGAAGCAGCTGTGCAGAGGGTGAATACCATAGAGGAATCCGTAAGCAACAGCCTGAGGACAAAGAAATAACACTCTGTAAATATATATTTTTAGGATTTTACGAGGAAGGTAGTATGCAACAGCGACTGGGGAGGGCAAGTAATATTTTGGTTTTGTAATTGATATGACATAGTTTAGGGTAATAAAAATTTTCTTAAATGAGAAGTAATTATGCAGAAAATTCATGACCCCATCATTTTTGAAAATGCACTGGATGGAATTGATTTGAAAAATAACATTGTGGCCACCTATTATCTGAGTGACCGGCTGCCGGGAGTGGAGTTTATCGATCATTACAAGCTGATCGAATCAATAGCTATTGAAGGCTCTACCGGGTCCTGGCAGAGGGTGGAGGAAGAGTCGGAAGAAGTGCGGAAAATGCTCTCCGGGAAACTGGCAGGTTATTATGAAATCCCCTCGGATGACATCTACAGGAAAAGTGCAGTCATCCAGCTGGCCTTTCCCATCAATGCCTGGCATGACAATGTTCCAATGATGCTGCTGTCAATTGCAGGAAACTGCTTCGCCTATTCCCAGGACCTTTGTCTGCTGGATGTATCACTCCCGGAGAACATGGTGAAAAACTTCACGGGACCCAAGTTTGGTGTGGAAGGCACCAGAGAGCTTCTGGGCATAAAGCAAAGGCCCCTTTTCCTGCACATTATTAAACCGAAGATGGGAATGACTCCCAAGCAGACCGGTGACCAGGTATATCAGACTGCCATCGGTGGTGCGGACATGGCAAAAGACGATGAGATGACCTCGGACACCTACAATAACAATTTCAGGGACCGTTTAAAGTATGTGATGGATGCCATTGACAGGGCCTCCCAGAAAACGGGGAAGAAGCTGATATACTTCTGCTCCCTGACAGACGAGGTATCCAAACTTCATGATAAAGCCAGGGAGGCGGTAGAGCTGGGAGCCAACGGTATTCTTATAGCCTATTCTGTGGGGCTGTCTGCTATAAGAGAGATTACTGCCGACCCTGAAATAAATATTCCGGTGATGGTACACAACTCCCACATGATCGCAGCCATGAACTCCATATCCTGGCCGGTATTTACCAAGCTGCTCCGGCTGTGCGGTGCAGACCAGACCCTGACTCCCACTTACTGGTCGAGCATTCCCATGGTGAGCATGGAGGAGGGGATCAGATGCCAGCATCTGGCCCAGGCCCCTTTTTATGGTTTTAATAAGATGTGGTCCATGCCAGCTGCAGGCACTTATCCTGGTCTTGCTCCCATTTTGATCTCAGAGTACGGCAGGGATATTATTATTCCCTCAGGTGGAGGGATGCTGGGTCATCCAGGAGGATACACCGAAGGAGCCAGGGCCTGGCAGCAGGCCATTGCATCGGTGATGGAAGGGGTGCATATTGCAGAGTATGCAAGAAAGCCTGAAAACAGGGCTCTCAGAGGGGCCCTGGAAAAATGGGGCTATCTGGAAAGGCCCGTGACTCCCTGGCTGAGAGTGGCCCCCAAATTTCATCCAAAGCCGTTCAAGTTTGAACAATAAATTATCACAGGAGTTTTATGCATTGCAGTAGAAATTAAAATGCCCGAGCTCAGTCAAACTACCGGTGAGGTCCGGTTTATCAGGTGGCTGGTGGAAGCGGGCCAGCAGGTAAAAAAAGGGGACCCTATCTGCGAGGTGGAGACGGACAAAGTTACCACTGAGGTGGAGAGTTTTCGCTCCGGGGTGGTGCTGAAGCTGTACGCCAGGCCTGATACCATGGTGAATGCCGGTAGTGTTATAGCCATGCTGGGAAAGCCCGGTGAGACGCTGGAGGAAGGCATTCAAAAAAAACCCACCCCTAAAGGTACTGTAGAAGAGGTGGGAAAAAAGATTGAATCTAAAGGGGCTGAAGAAAAAACGGAAGCAACGGCAGAATATGAAACAAAACCTGCAGGTGGAGAGAAGAAGGAGAAGCCGGCCCCCAGGGAAAAAGAAACTAAAGCAGAGGAGCAAGGAGCGCCAAAAAAAAGGTGGAGGGTTAAAGACGGTATTAAGGCAACTCCTCTGGTACGAAACATAGCCCGGAGGAAAAACATAGACCTGAATCGGGTAAAAGGGACCGGACCTCAGGGCCTGATAACCAAAAAGGACCTTATAGGGTATGAAAAATCCTCAAGAGAGGCCCGACGGGAAGCTGCTGGTGCAGAGGCCGAAAGCAAGGGGCCCCAGGAACCTGCTGCAGAAGTCGAAGCAATCTCCCTGTCTACCAACCAGGCAGCGGTAGCAAAGAACATGGTGAAAAGCAACTCCGAAGCACCCCATTATTATGTAAAAACCCAGGTGTTCTTTGACAGAGTGCTGCAGTGGAGAGAGAAAAACCTGGCCAGCAATGGAAGCAAGGCATCAATGTATTCGCTTTTCATCTACGCTGTGGGAAGGACCTTGAGGCAGTTCCCTTTGCTGAATGCATTTTTCAAGCACAACCGTGCAGTAAAGTTTGGGGGGATACACATAGGATTTGCTGTAGCAGTGGGAAGCGAGCTGTATGTACCGGTGGTGAAGGATGCTGACACAAAGCAAATCATGGAAATAGACAGGGATGTGAGGTGGCTGAAAGCAAAGGCCCTAAACCACAAACTGGAATACCAGGATATCAAAGGGGGCAGCTTTACTGTTACCAACCTGGGCACCTATCCGGTAGACGAGTTCTGCGCTATTATTAATCCGCCCCAGGCTGGGGTCCTGGCTGCCGGGCAGATCAAAAAAACGCTGTATATTGACCAGCAGGATGCCATGCACATCAGGAACGCCTGCACCGTAACCGGAAGTTTTGACCACAGGATTGTAAACGGGGCTCAGGCTGCCTCATTCATGGCACGCCTCAAGAAAATCCTGGAGGAAGAAATTTAGAATAATATTTGGGGAGGGGGGTATAGCAGCAAATGAATGATAAAAGCTCAGCAGCCAGACATAAAAGTATACTGAACGATATAGGCAAACAGAAGGCCCTGCACATGTACACCAGAATGCTGGAAATACGGGAGTTTGAGGAGCAGATTCGCTGCCTTTTTCTGGAGGGGAAAATGCCCGGGACCATCCACCAGTACATTGGGATGGAGGCATGTGCGGTGGGGGTGTGCTCAGCTCTGGAGCAGGACGATGTTATTGCATCCACCCACAGACCCCACGGCCACGCCATTGCCAGAGGATTGAGCATGGATGCTATGATGGGCGAGCTCTACGGGAGGACCACCGGGTGCTGCAGGGGAAAAGGGGGGTCCATGCACATGGGAGACCTTGATAAGGGGATGCTGCCTGCAATTGCTATTGTGGGGGGTAATATACCCATTGTGGTGGGAATGGCACTGGCCTTTAAACTGCGGAAAGAAAAAAGGGTGGCGGTAAGCTTTTTTGGTGATGGTGCTTCAAATGAAGGAGCATTCCACGAGGGCATGAACATGGCTGCAGTCTATGGTGTTCCCGCGCTGTTTGTATGTGAGAACAACCAGTACGGGGCTTCCACCAAAATAGACAGAGTAACAAAAATACAGCAAATAGCAGACAGGGCAGCCTGCTATGGGATGAGAGGGGACATAGGAGACGGGATGAATGTCCTGGATGTGTACCAAAAAGCCAAAAAATATATTGACATGGCCCGCAGCGGCCAGGGGCCCGCTCTTCTGGAGCTGAAGACCTTCAGGCTGTGCGGTCATTCCAGGAGGGACCCCAGCAGATACATGAGCGAAGATGAAAAAAAGTACTGGGAAAGTAAAGACCCTATACCGAATTATGAACATCTTCTCCTGGAGCAGAATTTTCTGGATAAAGACGGGGTTGAGGAAATCAAAAAGGACGTGGAGCAGAGGGTTCAAAATGCTATAGAGTTCGGACAAAACAGTCCCCAGCCCAGGCCTGAAGATACCCTGGAAGGCTTGTATGTGAATATGGAGGTGCCGGAATGAGAATGAGTATTGCTGAAGCACTGAGAAAAGCCATATACGATGAGATGAAAAGGGATCCAGGTGTTTTCTGTATCGGTGAAGACATTGGAATACCTGGGGGTTTTGGGGGTGCATTTACTGTTACCCTGGGTCTGGAAAAGGATTTCAGGGAGAGGACAATTGATACTCCCATATCGGAAGCGGGCATCATGGGCGCTGCCTGCGGGGCTGCAGTGATGGGGATGAGGCCCATTGCCGATGTGCAGTACGGAGACTTCCTTTTCTGCGCCATGGACCAGGTGGCTAACCAGATAGCCAAGCTCCGGTATATGTCAGGGGGAAACCTGAAGGTACCGGTGGTGATACGTGCTCCTGTAGGAGTTACCGGAAGGGGTGCACAGCATGCACAGAACCTGGAGCCCTACTTCCTCACTCTCCCGGGGATAAAAGTGGTAGCTCCTGCCACTGCCTATGATGCCATGGGCCTGTTGAGGACTGCAGTGCGCGACGATGACCCGGTGCTGATGTTTGAGCACAAGCTTCTCTACGGCTCCAAGGGAGCAAGGGCAGAATCAGGGTCAATGGATGCTTCTTCAGACATACCAGAAGAGGAGTATATGGTACCTATTGGCAGAGGGATTATCAGGCGGGAGGGAAATGATGTAACCATAATTGCAAGCCTGCTGATGATGCACTACAGCCTGCAGGCTGCTCAGGAGTTGGAAACCGAGGGAATAAGCTGCGAGGTAGTTGACCCCCGGACCCTGTGGCCCCTGGACCTGGAGCTTATTCTGGGCTCGGTGAGGAAGGCCGGAAGGGTGGTGATTGTGGAGGAGTCCCCCAGACAGGGAGGACTGGGTGCAGAAATTGGAATGCAGATTGCAGAAAGGATTCCGGACTATCTTCTGGCACCGGTTGCCCGGGTGGCTGCTCCAAACACTCCTGCCCCATTTTCTCCGGAGATGGAAAATTTTTATATTCCCCAGCCTCACAAGATAGCTTCTGTTATACGACAGATCATGGAAGAGTATTAACAATTGACCCAGGTGGTCCAATTAACGGTTGACAAGGTGCCGATTATGTGCCAGAATATTTTAGAATCTTTCTAAAAATGGAGGGCAATATGGAAAAAGACACATGGATGGACAATCTTGGAAACAAAAAATACACCAGACGAGACTTCATCAAGAAGTCTGCTGGTGCCGGATTGGGCATAGGGCTTGGTCTTTCGGCCCTGGGTTCTATAATCATCTCCCCTACAGATGCCAGGGCCGGTGCAGAAAAAAAAGAAGTGGAGCTTGCTCCAATGACCTGGATCAGTCCCAGAGGTACCCTCCAGGTGCCGGATGATTACTGTTTGTGGGCAGCTAAGGACATGGGTTATTTTCAGGAAATGGGACTGGATGTTACCCTGGAGCCAGGTCCTCAGGAAGCCCTTGCTGTAACAAAGTTTGTAGACCAGGGCCAGGCGGACATAGGATACCCATCTCCGGGAGTAATAACTTCCAGTGTGGACCAGGGCATGGATATTATCATGGTGCATGAGATGATGATCGGCCAGGTATTTGATTTTGCAGTCAGGCCTGACAGTGATATCAAAACCGTCAAAGACATAGAAGGCAAGACCATTGCTCTGGGCAGTGCGGGCTGGAGTGTGATAGTAAACCCCATACTGGTGGAGCTGGGCATAGACCCTGACAGCGGCC
>JBMCUI010000132.1:0-6638 GCA_048622675.1 Spirochaetota bacterium
CCTCCAGCCTGCATATACTTCCAAGTACATGGTCAGCCCCTCTGCCAAGCTCTTCCCGGTGGAAGCTGCGGTCATTTTCATACATCTGTCCGTTTTCATCTACTGCCTTGAAAAAAAGCGCAGAGGCGATTCCCAGCCCAATGTACCTTGGGAAAATACCATGCTTCAGGCAGCACCTGGCTGCTCCAACCAGCCTGTCATCCGGGCCCAGTTTTCTGTAAAGGTCCCTGCCCACCCGGTAAATGGTATCTCCAAGGGCCCTGTTTCCGAATCTGGAAAGGAGGTCCTGGATATGCTCGGAAATATTACTTCTTTTGAACTCCTCCGGATATTCTTCAATAATTGCTTTTCCAGATTCCCACATGGCGGCTTTGGTGATCCGGTACAATTCCTTGTCCTCCGCCGCTTCCCAGATATAGGTGCACCCTTTCGAAGAGATATACCCGCTATAGGCCAGAATGGCATGGCCCAGGTTGTGAATGTACAGCTTTCTGTCCACATAGGCCTGCATATTCTGCTTCGGAGACAGCTCGGGAATATCCGGTATGGGCCCTCTGAACCCATTTCTATCTACTATAAGGGTATTGTATGCTTCTGCATACACCAGAAGGGGGTCCTCCCTTTTCTGCTCCTCCGGCATAATAGGCACCATCTTACCGATGGATGTTTCCACCAGGCCCACCATCGCTTCCAGGGGGAAATCAGCTGGAAGGAGTTTCTTTAAAGATCGTTTAAATAATGAAGCGGAATCCTTGACATTTTCACAGATTATTATGTCCAGAGGATTTCCAGGGTCAAGCCTTATTCTTTTTGCAAGCCCATGTGCTATCGGCTTCATTATATGAGGAAGGGCTTTCTTGCCTACTGCGGTAGCAGCAAGCCGGGCAGTAGCAAGCTCGTCACTAATTTTTTCCAGGTCCTCCCCGTGCACCCCTCTGACATTTTTAATCACCATCCTCCCGGGGTTCCTATCTTTTATCTCCACAGTATACTGCCTTTTCCGGTTAAGCTGGTCCACAACCTTTTTATCTATGTCCACAAACACTACTTCCCAGCCTGCTCTGGAAAAAAGCTGCCCTATAAAGGACCTCCCAATACTTCCTGCTCCAAACTGCACCAGCTTCATAGATTGTTCCTCACCCCTGCAGGGCTTCCCGGACATTTGCTGCGATTTTTTCCGGGCTGGGGATATTTTCTCTTTCCAATGGCTGGGACATGGGAGGCGGCACTTCATGCGCTGCAACCAGCCTCATGGGACCCTTCAAGCTCCCCGAAGCCTCCTGCTGGACCATTCTCATGATGTGCTCACCGAAGCAACCCCTTGCCGGTGCCTGGACTACCACCATAAGCCTGCCTGTCTTCTTTACTGAACCGGTTATGATTTTTGTATCCAGCGGCACCAGAGTTCTGGGATCAACTACCTCTACACTGATCCCATCTTTTTCCTCCAGCTGTTCAGCAGCCTGCAGACAGGCCTTGAGCTGGTAGGAGTAGGAGACCATGGTGAGGTCCTTTCCCTGCCTGCGGATAACCCCTTTCCCCAGAGGAACAGTGTAGTCATCTTCCGGAACAGGGTCTTTTTCTACGTATAAATGCTGATGTTCCAGGCAAAACACCGGGTTGTCTTCCCGTATGGAGGTTTTCAGAAGCCCTTTTACATCATAAGCTGTAAAAGGCACCACCACTTTCAGACCAGGGAACTGCGTCAGAAATGCCTCCAGACTCTGGCTGTGCTGACCCGCATATCCCCTTCCGCCTCCTATAGTGGTCCTGATAACCAGAGGTATCTTTGCTTTTCCTCCAAACATGTACTTGGTTTTCGCTACCTGATTACCTATCTGGTCACCTGCCATCAGGGCAAAATCTATGTACATGATCTCTGCCACCGGCCTCAGCCCGGTCATGGAAGCTCCCAGGGCAGTACCCACTATTGCTGATTCTGATATTGGGGTATTAAAAATTCTTCTTCTGCCAAAAACATCCAGCAGTCCTTCAGTGGCATGAAATGCTCCCCCGTAATCAGCTACATCTTCACCATAAACAACCACTCTGCTGTCCCTCTGCATTTCTTCGGTAAGGGCCTCTATTACAGCATGTCTGTACAGGATTCTTCCGCTGGAGTCTCTTCTGGTCTTTTTGGGCTGTTTGAAGAAATTTACTGTTTTGTAGGTATCCCCGATGCCCTCGCTGGTAGTATCCGAGAAAAGCCCCTCGTATATTTTTTTTGGGTCAGGATCAGCAGATTCTGCTGCCTTTACAGTAATATCTTCCATAAGGCCCTGGAAGGACTCTTTCATGTTCTCCACCTGCTCGCGGGTGGTAATTCCGGCGTCAATCATCTGTTTGGAATACGTGTCTATAGGATCGTATTTCAGCCATGCTTCTTCTTCTTCTGAAGTTCGGTAAGAAATCCTTTTATCACTCAGAGAATGTCCCAGGTACCGGTAGGTCTTGAACTCCAGCAGCACCGGTCCGTCTCCATCCCTGCATATCCGTGCTGCTTCCTCTACTGCATTTTTCACTGACAGGACATGCATTCCGCTTTCTGTGCGGGCATGCATGTTTTTTTCATTGTACCCTGCCCCTCTTTGAGAAAGGTGTTTCACTGCAGTAACTTCGCCCACCTGCTGGCCGGTCATCCCGTACTGGTTGTTCTCAAAAATATATATCACAGGAAACCCTTCTCCAAACTGGGGCATGGAGGAAAAGTTCATGGACTCAATACAGATACCATTATTGGATGCTCCGTCTCCTACCATGCATGCAACAACTTTTTTATTCTTTAAAAGCAGCGAAGAAAGTGCCGCTCCGGTAGCAATGGCCATGCTTCCGCCAACTATAGCATTTGCACCCAGATGTCCTGAATGAAAATCTGCAATGTGCATGCTTCCACCTCTCCCCCTGCAGTAGCCTTCTTCCTTTCCCAGAAGCTCGGCCATGGCTTTGTACAGATGAACATGAACAGCCTGCTCCAGCAGCTGTTCATATGAGTCAGAGGTCTGTTTTTTGCCCAGATACTCCATCAGTTCCTGTTCATTCATAGAGTATATCCGGTACAGCACCTTGGTAATAGCATGTCCGTGCCCCCGGTGGGTTGAGGTTATGTTGTCCTGGGGCTGTAAAGCAGCCATGGTCCCTGCTGCAACCGCCTCCTGGCCTATGGAAAGGTGAGTAGCTCCATGGTACTTAAATCCTTTATAAGGCATAAACCTGCCGTTCTTTAACCTTATAATCACCTCTTCAAAAGCCCTTATATACAACATAGCTTCCAGGAGCCTGGAGGCATCTTTTGGGGAAAGTCCTCTATCCAGCTGCTGTTTAAGTGTAGTCTGGGACTGGAACAGGGGGATGTCTTCAAACGATATGGAACCTCTTTCAAAATTGGGAAGGACTTCAATTTTTTTCATGGCAGTGTCCTTTTTATTATTAAGTGGGTATGAAATAAACTATTATTATTCCTACCACCGGTCAAGTGAGCTGGTGAGCGCCACCTGATTTTAGTTTACTTTTACATATTATTTTATTACCTTAATTTCTAAACAAAATTGTAAGTAGAAGAATATATATGAGTGCAAGCACAAAAATAGTGGTGTTTTCCACCCCTACCTGCCCATGGTGCAACCGGGTAAAAAGCTTTCTGAAGCAAAAAGGGTACAGGTTCAAGGAGGTAGATGTATCCAGAGATCAGAAAGCTGCCCAGGACCTGCAGCGAAGAACCGGTCAGATGGGGGTTCCTGTAACACTGATCAATAACCGGCCGGTGGTAGGGTTCAACCAGAAAAAGATCGAAAAATTGCTTGAGCAAAGCAAATAAAACAATCTATATATATTAAGATAGGAGGAAAGGTATGAAATTAAAGGTAATTGACGATAAGGTGCTTGTCGAGCTGGAAAAAGTTGAAGAACAGAAGACACCGGGAGGTATTTACATTCCAGATACTGCGAAGGAAAAACCCCAGAAAGGCAAAGTGGTAGCTGTTGGTTCCGATGAGGAGCTTCAAAAACTTGTCAAAGAAGGTGATACCATTATTTTCGGGAAATACAGCGGCGATGAGCTGGAGCTGGATGAGAAAAAATACCTGGTAGTCCAGAGAAACGACATTCTGGCCATAGTCGAATAAAAATCACATATTACGTAGGTAAATCAGTCAAAAAAAGCCCCGTTAACGGGGCTTTTTTTACATCCCCAGGTCTTCTCCTCTCAGGTAGCTTCTTATCTGCCCTTCTGAAGGGTCCGCCGGGTCTGCCCTCAGACCAGGAATAAACCTCACTGCCTCGTACAGGGCATAAGCTGCCAGGTCATGCACTCCCACAATATGATGGATATAGGGGCCGTAAATCAGTTTTTCTTCCCACCTGGGCCAGCTGGGCACTTCCACCCACAGGTATGTACCCAGGGTAAAAGGTCCGTTTGTGCCCCTGGCATGTCCCATAAACAGAGAGTAGTCCCCACTTACCCCATCGAACCTGGCCAGGGTAATGTCACCGCCTTTTATTTCCCAGTTTCCTGTACCGGGGGCACCGGAAGGGAGAATAAAATGCTTTCCCACAAATGCTTTCCCTGGCTGCTTGGCCAGCTGATGGGGGAAGGGACCGCAGTGCCACAGAAGCTCACTGTTTTCATTTTCAGGATGACGGATGGTAAGATCGCAGAAAAATGTAGGAGAGTCATTGTGGGCTGCATTCTGCAGAAGAAGAGAAGTGAGCGCCCCATTAATGTCGGTTTCACAGGCAACCGGTATCCCCATAGCTGTAAGCTCTGAGTTTACAAAACAGGGCACAATTCCCAGGGCCAACTGGAGGGCATCCCAGCACTGAATGGCAATTGCAGAAAGCTGCTCCCGCTGGGCCCAGTCGGCCATCACCTGCTTCAATGCCGCCAGCTTCATGATCACTTCTTCCCCCATTTCTTTGAAGGTCACCCGTTTTTTAAACTCCTCGGCGGTTTCTTTTACCCTTTTGTCATTTTTTACCATATCCAGCACCTGCTTCTCCACATCCACCAGAGTGAGAGGTACCACCTCAATGCCCCACCTTTCCAGAAGCTCTCCTTCATTGACTATCACTGTATAGAAATCACCAGGCCTGGTGCTTATCTGTCCTATCCTGGCACCTAAAAAACTACCAGCAGCCCTGGCTGCGGCCATAAAGGTCTTAAACCCTCTCTCAAACACCCCAGAGTCCACCCTGGAGTTAATTATATACGAAAATGGTACTCCGCAGCGCTGGAGGATCTTGCTGGTGGCAAACAGCCCGCACTGGGTATCCCTCAGCCTGCTGCCGTCTTTGAGAGGAGCCTCATCCCTGGGGCCCCACAATAAAAAAGGTTTTCCCACTTTCTTTGCCAGTTTGGCCACCGCGTCCTCAGTCCCAAAGTTGACATGGGGAGCAAATACCGCATCCACCTGGGCATCAATGAATATCTTTGCAGCCTTTGCTACGTCTCTGCTGTCGTAAAGAAGCCCCTCCTCATTCAGTGAATCAAGATTCACAAAATCAACGCTCCATGACTGAAGCTTTTTCTCTACCATCCTTTTATACTTGAAGGCATCTTCCACGGAAAATACGTTTCTCCTGGTAGGAGCAAGTCCCAGTTTTAATTTTCTCTTGATCATTTCTTCATCCTCCTGCAGGTGTATTTTATAAACCAATTAAGTGTAAAATATAGTTTTCTATTTGTCAATCACATTAGCATGCTCTGCTGTATTCGGTGGTCAGTCAACCTGCAAGACAGGTCTCAGTTGAGTTTTCAGTTTTCTATCCAAAACATCGATATTATATATAATGGAAACCACTATTCTTATTGTTGAAAAAAGTCCCGAAATACTGGAGCTTCTTCGGAGGTTTATAGAAAAAGCGGGCTATAATACCATTATAGCAACCGATGGGGAAAAAGGACTCAAATATGCCCGCAGGTATCTTCCTCATCTGGTGGTTGCCGAGAGGCTTCTGCCTCGAATGAACGGGCTGCAGCTGTGCAGAAAGATAAAAGATTCGTCAGAAACTGAGCACATACCGGTTATTTTTCTGTCTATACTTGATTCTGAAAAAGATATCATCGAAGGGCTCAAAGCAGGGGCAGATGATTATGTGAAAAAACCCTTCAGCCCTGATGAACTGGTGGCTCGTATTGAAGTGGTGCTGCACAGGTGCAGGAAAATCAATACAAAAAAGGAGAAACACTAAAATGAAAATCAGGAAAATTATGACCTATATGCTTGTGTTTTTTCTATGTGCAATTCCACCCATTTTCGGCTCTGAAACAGATAAACTTATTGATCAGGCCATTATGTATGAAAGACAGGGCAGGCTTGACCAGGCAATAGAAACATACAGGCAAATACTAGAAATTGACCCCTCCAATGTGATGGTGCAGGTGAGGCTGGCCAAGGTATTAGGCTGGAAGCAGAGGTTTGAAGAAGCACTTGAACTTTTGAACCAGGTTCTGGAAAAATACCCCGGGCACTCGGAGGCGCTGTTTAGAAAAGCCCAGATACTCAGCTGGCAGAAAAAGTACACCCAGTCTATCGAAACCTACCGCAAGTATTTGAACGTGGAAAAAAATGACTCAGATGCACTGATGGGTATAGCACGAGTAAGCTTCTGGGCAGGAAATAACCAGGAAGCCATATCCTACT
>JBMCUI010000133.1:0-6583 GCA_048622675.1 Spirochaetota bacterium
GAATAACCCCCCACCTGGTAGTTGGAGATATGGATTCCCTGGAACGGACGGTTATACATGAAAGTGTTCAATGGGAGAAGTTCCCCCAGGAAAAAGATTATTCTGACTTTGAGATTGCTTTAAGAAGGTCCCGGGGGATGAATCCGGAAGTTATTATGGTATATGGAGCTGTTGGGGGCGGAAGGAAGGACCACGAGATAACCAATATTGTCCTTCTAGCCTACGCTGACCTGCCGGTACAATTTATTGAAGAGGATGTAGAGGTGTATAATGTTCCAGGGCGCCTGGAGGTGGCAGGCAGGAAGGGGTGTACCTGCTCGCTGGTCTCATTCGGAACAGGCAGCTACATTGTGGATATGTCCGGGTTCAGGTATACTATGAAGGAGCAGGTATTGAAGCCCTCCAGCAGAGGGCTGTCCAATGTAATAACCGAAGACCCGGCTGTAATCCTGCCCGGCAGGGGTGACCTGGTAATGATAATAAATAAAGAAAAAGTAGTAAATCCCCATCAGATTTAAAAAAAATTATTTAGTTTTCATAATTTTATAGGTTGACAAAAATTGACTGCTGGTATAAAAAAAACTTAGCACAAAATTTTTAAAAAGGGGGAGTATAATGCACAAAAGATCGTTTTTCAGGTTGGTAGTTGCAGGTTTTCTGTTGTTTGCACTTTCATTGATGCCCGCAGTGATAATGGCCAGGGATTATGATAAGCCTGCCAAGGGGATGTACTTCAGGCTGGTAACACACGGGGGCGATGACCCCTTCTGGGCTGTGGTTCAGCAGGGTATGATAGATGCCGCCAAGGAGACGGGATGCAGGGCAGATATCGACCTCTGTGGTGGTGACCTTTCCTATCAGCAGAAGCGGTTTATGGAAGCAGTTGCAATGAGACCGGATGGAATAGCCCTGGTGATCAACGATGATACAGCGTGGGACAAGCCGGTTGCCGATGCTATAGCCAAAGGAATCAATGTTATTGGGATGAACAACGATGACAGCCAGGGCAGCAAGGGAAATGCCAGGTTGTGCTACATTGGGCAGGATGAAAGAAGAGCAGGGCTGATGATCGGAAGAAGGCTGTTCAAGACCGGAAGAGAGCAGGGATGGAACCTTTCTCGAGCCCATGTAGCTGCAGCTGTAGAGGTTCCAGGTGCAAACTACGGTGTGGTAAGGTCTCAGGGAATCGAAGATGCCATGAAGGAGTTCAATATGTACGGAGAAATAGATATAATTGATGCAGGCGGTCTGGAGATGACCACTGTTGAGTCCAGAATAACCTCCTATCTCATAGCTCATCCTGAGACCAAGTTCCTGTTTGGGCTGGGAGGAATCTGCACTGACCGGCTGACTGCTTCGCTTAAGAATGCAGGGAAAAAGCCGGGAGAGATTATTGCAGGCGGGTTCGACTGTGCTCCGGGCACTCTGGAAGGATTAAAGAGCGGATATGTGGAAGCTACTATCGACCAGCAGCAGTACCTGCAGGGATATTTTGCTGTCTATACCCTGTATCTGATGAAAAAATACGGGTTTGCTCCCAACATTGATACAGGTGGCTACCTTGTTGATGAAACCAATATAGAGCTGATTGAAAAATATTCGCCTATGAAGATTCGGTAAACCTTATGAAGCTTGAGTTTAAAGATGATGGGAGTGCTTCAACTTCCACCTGCGAGTACGCCTTCTGAGGTTCTGGGGACCGGTTTGCTGTGGTGAAGTGATTTACTATAATTGAACACTGGGATTTTTTTGATTATACCACTCTACAAAAATCGGTCTCCAGTATATTTAGAATACTATGGATTCCATAATGCCACCTATCTCCAGGATTTTTTCCTATAAAGTCTCATATACTCTTTCTGTATTTATTATCCTTATCGTTATCTTCATATTTTTTACTCCAGCACATGTGTTTATACGTCCCACTAACCTGGGGGCTCTGGGAAAATTGCTTCCTGACCTGGGTATAATTGCACTGGGAGTGGGAATACTTATGATAAGCGGGGAGTTCGATCTTTCGGTGGCCTCTATTATCCCTATGAGTTCATTTGTGTTTGTAAAGATGCTGTCCTGGCAGTCGCCGCTGGTGATGGCGCTGTTTGTAACCCTTATTACCGGAGCTGTAATGGGAGTGTTTAACGGTCTGCTGGTAGTGAAGGGAAAGATACCTTCCTTTATCGCTACACTGGGGACCATGATGTTCTGGAGAGGGGTGCTGTACGTAAGCTGCAGAATGATGCCCATTGGGCTGAGGGCATATCTGGAGCCGGGCTCCTGGCTGGAAAAACTCCTGGTAGGAAAATTAGCCGATGTTATTCCCAATCAAATTATCTGGTTTTTGGTTTTCAGCCTTTTATTGGGTGTAATTTTGCATTACCACCGGTTTGGCAACTGGGTATATGTCACCGGTGACAACAGAACAGCAGCCAGGGCTATGGGAATCAACACCAATAGGGTAAAAGTCGGATGTTTTGTTATAGTTGGCACCTTATGCAGCTTTATGAGTATGATGCAGGCATTGAGGATTGAGTCTTTTGCCGCTACCCAGGGAATAGGCTATGAGCTCAAGGCCATAGCTTCTGCAGTAGTGGGAGGTACCTCCCTGATGGGTGGTAGGGGGAGTATGCTGGGCATAGTTCTGGGTACACTTACTATTCAGGTTCTGGAAAATGGGCTTATCCTGATGGGCGCTCCTGTATTTGGAATTAATGCATTTATAGGGGCTGGCATAATACTATTTGCTGTTCTGAATACATATGTAGAAAGATTCACTTTTAGGTAACCTGTGCTTTATATGGGTTGACTTCTTTACCCATACAGGAGGAGCAGAAATGGAAGACCAACAATACCAGGAAAAGCCGGAAACACCTTCTTCGGGAGGCAATGAAAACAACCTGGTCAGAATGAAGGATATTCATAAGTGGTTTGGGAAGGTATATGCACTGAGGGGAGTGAACTTCGAGGTAAAGCAAAACGAAATTCTGGGACTGGTAGGAGACAATGGAGCAGGCAAGTCCACTCTTATTAAGATACTTTCCGGTATTCATCCTGCAGATAAAGGGGAAATTTACTTCGAGGGGGAAAAAGTAAGTATAAAAACCCCCAAAGATGCTAAACTGCTGGGCATAGAAACCGTGTACCAGGAACAGGCCCTTGCCCCTCACGTGTCCATCGCCAGAAATGTGTTCATGGGAAGAGAGAAAACAACCTTTATGGGATTTATGAACCGAAAAAGGATGGACAGAGAAAGTCTGGATACTCTTACTCAGATTGGTTTAAAAATAGGGGACCCGGAGGTAGCGGTGGAGGCCCTATCTGGAGGCCAGAGACAGGGGGTAGCTATCGCCAGGGTGCTGTATTTCAGGGCAAAGCTGGTAGTGCTGGATGAGCCTACTATGGCTCTTTCAGTAAAGGAGTCCCAGCAGGTCATGGAATTTGTTAAGATGCTGAAAAGCGAGGGAATATCGGTAATATTTATTACCCATAACATCTTCCATGCCTACCAGATTGCAGAAAGATTTGTGGTGCTTTCGCATGGTGAAAAACTTGCAGATGTTAGGAAGCAGGATACATCCATTGAACATCTAAGCGAAGTGATAATAAGTGGAAAGTATAAAAAGATGTAATGGTGGAATGTAATTGTTTGGCCCGGCACTTTTGTATCTCAACGGGAGTATCCTTCATTGAGAAGGAAGCTTTAATATGAAAATGCACACTGGTACCAACTTTGGATACACCTCACAAAAAAGATTCAGAAATTATTTGATCAGAATACGCTCGCTGAGCGTGTTCCTGGTGTTTCTTCTGCTGTGTGTGGCTTTTTCTATCCTCTCACCAGGGCACCGTTTTATGAGCAAAGAAAACATGGAAGTGTTTCTGGCCCTGGGTTCGGAGTTCAATATTGTAGCCCTGGGTGTGGGGATGCTGATGATATCGGGGGAGTTTGATCTTTCAGTGGGTTCTGTACTGGTTTTTTGTTCTTTTGTATTTTTGAAGCTGGTAAAGTCTGGAATGTTCATTCTGCCTGCGGTTTTTATTACTCTGGCTGCAGGTTGCATTATAGGAGCTGCGCATGGGTTTATCACTGTAAAAACGAGAATTCCCTCCTTCATCACCACTCTTGGGGCAATGATGTTCTGGCGGGGTTTGACCCTGTTTCTTTCAGAAGGGCTTCAGGCCCCCCTTGAAGCAGAGAAGTATTTACTTTTCAACCATATATTCACAGGCAAGATTGCGAATATAGTTCCTGCCCAGTTTATTTGGTTTGTAGGGATTGCCCTGGCCCTGGGTATGGTAGTACATTTCCATAGACTCGGAAACTGGATATACACTACCGGCGACAACAGACTTGCTGCCAGAGCAATGGGAATAAATACCGATAGGGTCAAGATGGCCTGTTTTGCCGCAGTCAGCCTCCTGTGCAGTCTGGTGGCAATCATGCAGATTGCCAGGGTAGGTTCATTTACTTCCAGGGCAGGCGACGGCTGGGAGCTCCGGGCAATAGCTGCATCGGTAGTAGGAGGCACTGCCCTTACCGGCGGCATTGGAAGTATGGCAGGGGTATTCTGGGGGGCGCTTATAATATCAGTAATTGAAAACGGCCTGGTGGTATTGAGAATACCATACTACTGGACTTTCAGTATATTCGGTGTAGTTATTATATCTTCTGTTCTTATCAGCCTGCACATTGAGCAGAGAAGAATTGCTCTGGGCGGCTGATGCCATTTTATCCCCAAAAAATTTTTTCAAGTATATTTCCCTGTAAGGGGAATAGCTGCTGTGGAGAAGTATTTTTATCATGACATCAAACCTGGAGAGAGCTTTTGAATGCTGCAGTGTAATAATCAACCCTGTTCGCTACCCCAAAAGAGCAAATACCTTAAAAAAGGTACTTGCACAATATAGTCCTGTTGAAATGATTGTCAGTAGAAATAAACAGCATTTTGTCAGGTCTGTGAAGGATTTTTGTGAAAGTAAAAATCGCTACCTTCTGGTATGGGGGGGAGATGGAACTGTACATACAGCAATTAACACTATGGTTGAGCAGCAGGGAACTTCATCAAAACCAGGCAGAAAATGTTTGGGATTCTTCAGGGGAGGGAGCGGAAACGGCTACCATAACTCTTATGAGGTGCCTTTTTCCCCTGTAGAGCAGGTGCAGGCTTTTGCCCGGAGTATCGCTTCGAGTTTTATCATGGATGTAGACTTGATAAAGCTCCACCATGCAGGCATGGTTTCTTACGGGCAGCTGGCAGGGATAGGGTTTGATGCCTGTGCCCTGAAAAAAAGAGAGACTAAGAAGCTTTTTTTCAGAAACCACCGCACAAAAAGGGGGCTTTTTAATTATGTAATTTCTACCATGTTAAGCTTTTTCTCCAGTTATAAGGAGGCACTCGGAGAATACACAGTAAGGCTGTCCGGGGGGATGTACTTTTTCAGCACTCCAAAGGTAAATGTAGAGGTGCCTTTTAACCATATGGAAAAAAAAGTTACCAGTCCCCTCATAGAGATCGGAAAAAGGCCTTTTTATGGTGACAGCTTCAAGGTATGTCCCCATACGGTATGCAACAGCGGGTGGATGGATGTTTACTTATACAACTTTGAGAGTAAGTTCGATGCGGGAAAGGCCATAGTAGCGCTGTGGAAAGGGCACCACGAAGCCCTGAACAGGAGATTTGACAGAACAGGAAAGCCGGTTATCGAAAGGTTCTCAGTGGGAGATATGAGAATCGAATCCAAGGACGGGTTTGATTACCAAATTGATGGTGAATTGTTTCACTGCAGAAATCCTGTTTCTGGTAAGTATACTCTCAAAATCTCTCTGGTTCCCGGAGCTGTTTCACTCATTGTACCTGAGGGTTTCTACAGGAAGTTTAATATCTATGGAAATAGCACCTGATACTTTCTTATTTTTCCTGGGTTGTTTTTTTTCCGGTGCTGGAAGAGGTAGATTCTGATTTTTCCACTTTTTCCTTTTCAGTTTTAAGTTTTTTCAGGTCTTTTGCAATTTCGTCTATTCTTTTATTGATCTGTTCGATCTTTACTTTATTGGTAGTAAACATTTCGTTTACAGTTTGTTTAAGTTTTTTAGCTGTATTTTTCCCCTTCTGGTCAAACTTTTCCAGGGTCTTATTTATGAATGGCTCGCGGTCTTTTTCCTCTGTTACCCCTCTTTCTTGCAGCTCATTAAATATTTTTTCGATATCTTCTTTCTTAATTTTGGTCAAACCTCTGGATACCCTGCTCAGATTTTGGAAAATTTTTTTCACTACTTTTCCTCCTTGATTATGTGTTAATAAATAAAATAACATTTATTTTATTTATTATCAATGAAAAATGCTGCTGCTTATGAGCGGCTTTTATTGTTTAAATGCTTGCTTGAGTCTTTGCATGGTTTTGGTCGGATCTTCTACCAGTATTTTTGCACCTCCTACAATGTCTATAAAACCCAGCTCATTTTCGTATCTTGGTATAACATGCATATGCACATGAGAGATGCTGGCCCCTGCAAAACTGCCGATATTGTATCCTATATTGTAACCGCACGGGGAGTACAACCTGTCCAGTATATCCAGGGTTTTCC
>JBMCUI010000134.1:0-6484 GCA_048622675.1 Spirochaetota bacterium
GCTCGGTTCTGCTGGGTACTCTGGTAACTCTGCAGGCAGCAGTGGGTTCTGCTACTCCTCCCTTCGGCTGTGATATTTTTACCGCTCAGCTCATATTCAGGAGGCCCTACACCGAAGTAATTGGGCATACCCTGCCGTTTATTTTAATACTAATACTGGTGACTTTTCTGTTGATCTGGTTTCCTCAAATTGCAATGTTTCTCCCAACAACAGCACTGGGGGGCTGATCCATCAATAAGGAGGAAGTGTGATGATCTACAGGGTAAAAAATGAGCAGGTAAGCTATGGTGAGGCTATAGGAATAATCCTTCTGGAAAATTACGTTCCTTTCATACCAGGGGATGTGGCAAATGCCACCACCTATTCCTACCCGGTACGGTTTCAGAGGGTGGAAGGTTTCAGCGTAGAGAGAATATTCAGACACGATATGAGCCTTCTGGGTCCGATAATTGAAGCAGCAAAATCCCTGGAAAGAGAAGGAGTCAGGGCTATTACCGGTGACTGCGGGTTCATGGTGATCTACCAGGAGCAGATGGCAGAAAAACTCAGTGTGCCTGTGTTTATGTCCAGTCTGCTTCAGATACCATTTATGATCAGACTTCTGGCAGAAAAGGATAAAATCGGGGTAATTACTGCCAGCTCCGAATCACTGGATGATCTGGTGTTAAAGAAAGCAGGGGTTCAGGAACCGGAAAGACTGGTCATTACCGGACTGGAGAACAAACAGCACTTTAAAAGAGCAGTAATAGAGGAAAAAGGGGTTCTTGATACGGAAAAAATGGAAAACGAAGTGGTATCTGCATCAACCGAAATGATTAAAAAACACCCTCTGGTAAGAATGATCCTTCTGGAATGCAGCCTTCTTCCCCCATATGGTGCAGCAGTGCAGGATGCAGTAAACCTGCCGGTGTTTGATTTTATCACAATGATTGATTTCGTATTTTCTGCAGTGGTAAAAAAACGCTACAACGGGTTCATGTGATGTTCAATGATTAATATGCCCAGACTTCAAAAAGACCTGGCCGAGCTTTCTGAAATAGGCCGTATGCCAACAGGAGGTATTTCCCGGCCGGCTTTCAGCCCTGAGGAAATTGAGGCCAGAAAATGGTTCATTGATAAACTTAGGAAGGCAGAGCTGTGCCCTTCGGTTGACCCGGCAGGAAATATTACCGGAAAGCTGGAAGGAAAGGGTCCGGTGGTGATATGCGGCTCCCACCTGGACAGTATTGAAAACGGAGGGATGTTTGACGGTGCGGTGGGAGTGGTAGCTGGTATGGAATGCCTCAGGGTGATAAAAGAGAATAACATGAAGCACACACATCCCATTGAAGTAATTTCTTTTACCGACGAGGAGGAGAGGTTTTTAGGATTTTTGGGGAGCCTTGCCCTTACAGGAAAGCTTGGTTCGAAACAGGCCTTTGAGATAATGGACTGCAGGGGGATTTACCTGAAAGATGCAATGGCAGCAGCTGGCCTGGATGTTAAGAATATTTCAGGAGCGGCTAGAGGTCCTGGCCGGATAAAAGCATTTGTGGAGCTTCACATAGAACAGGGGCCGGTGCTTGAATCATTGGGTTGTTCTGTGGGCATTGTGGAAGTAATAATGGGAAATTACCGTTATGGTGTGAACATACGGGGAAGACAGGACCATGCAGGTTTTCCGTTGAAGGGAAGAAAAGACCCTATGAAAGCTGCCCTGAACATAATGAATGAGATGTGGGAAGAGGCAAACAGGATGGGGAAAGACAAGACCCTGGTAACCATCGGTTGTGTAGAGGTGAAGCCCGGCCTGGGCAACGTTATACCCGGAAGGGTTTACTTCAACGTGGATTTCAGAGACCACCGGAAGCAGGTGCTGGAAGAGGTGGGAAAAATGCTGAATGACAAATCCCAGAGTTTTTCACAGCAACTGGGGGTTGATCCCACCATCAGTACGCTTTTGAAAGCAGAGCCGTTATTTACTCCTTCTTCAGTCCTGGGAGCTGCTGAAAAAGCCGCCGGTAAACTGAAGGTAAGGTGGCATCGAATGAGCAGCGGAGCAGGCCACGATGCACAGGTGATGGGCACCAGGGTCCCGGCAGGGTTGATATTTGTCCCCAGTGTGAACGGACGAAGCCACTGTCCTCAGGAAAAAACCAGGTGGGAGGACATTCAGGACGGGGCAAATGTGCTTTTGGAAATGCTCCTTGATCTATCAAAGTAATTCCTTTTTGACAGGTGTATGCAGTTGTTTACTGGTGAAATTTTCTTCAGGGGGCCAGATGTTTATTATTTCAGACCATTAATAGGAGGTGGACAGAATGCATTTTTCCATAGAATCTGAGAAGCTTATTCTGGAAGTACCAAGGCCACGCAACTGGGTACCTGACCAGTACGATGTGGGGATGAGCGACATCATGGTAGACTGGAAGAAAGAAGATAAATTAGATGCAGGAATTGTAGGAATACCCTTCGACACTGCGGTAATGGGCAGACGGGGGTGCCGTTTTGGGCCGGAGAGTGTAAGAAATGCACTGGTATTTTCCAATGTGTATGAGCCTGGTATCGATGTCGACCTTTCAAAGAATTTTTCAGTTACAGATTTTGGAAACATTGACGTACTGCAGACGGATGTTCCGGGAACACACCAGAGAGTGGAACAGGTCATGACAGGGATTTTCCAAACCGGAACAACTCCGGTAATCATAGGAGGTGACCACTCACTTGCATACCCGGATGCAAAAGCTCTTATAAATAATGTGGAAGGACATATAGGGGTAATTATGATTGACGGACACCTGGATGTACGGATATCCCATCATGGTGAACTATCCAGCGGCACACCGTTCCGTCGGTTGATGGAAGAACCGCACAGGCCGGTGTTGCCCCGGAACTTTGTGCAGCTGGGTATCAACGGGTGGCTGAACTCCAGGTTTTATATGGACTACTGCAGGCAGAAGGGAGTTACCGTAATACCGGCAAGAGAGGTTCATAAACGGGGCATCGAAGATGCTGTTTCGGAGGCTGTGGAGAAAGCATCTCAAGGAACAGATGCTATCTATCTGAGCATGGACATCGATGGGCTGGACATGGCAGTGGCCCCCGGAACATGTGCTCCCAATCCTGGAGGTCTTTCTGCATACGAAGCCCTGGAAGCAGTATGGATGATCGGCCGGCATCCTCTGTCACGAGGGTTCGAGATTATGGAGGTTGCACCTACTCTGGACAACGGAAGCATTACTTCTATTATGGCAGCAACTCTGGTAATGCATTACCTGGGAGCAATTAAAAAGAGGAAGGAGGAAAAATATGGACTTCAGTATAGAGGAGTATAAGCAAAGAATAAAAAAGACCAGAGAGAGAATGCAGGATGAGGGGATAGATGTTCTTTTTATCTCCCAGCCGGCCAATATGAACTATCTTACCGGCTACGATGGGTGGAGTTTTTATGTGCACCAGGGGGTTATTGTCTGTTTGGAACAGGAAGAGCCGGTGTGGGTGGGAAGAGGGATGGATGCCAATGGAGCAAAGCTTACCACCTTCCTGAAAGAAGAAAACATACGGGCCTACCCTGATGATTACGTACAGTCCATAACCAAGCATCCAATGCAGTTTGTCGCTGATGTGATAAAAGAAAAAGGGTGGTCCAATAAAACGGTAGGGGTGGAGATGGACCAGTTCTACTTTACCCACCGGAACTACGTTGAGCTGGAAAAAGCCCTCCCCGGTGCCAGATTCAAGGACGGCAATCTTCTGGTAAATATGGTCAGACAGATTAAATCGGATGCAGAAATAGATTTTATGAAGAGGGCAGGTAAGATTGCAGTAAATGTTATGCAGACAGCCATAGACTCAGTAAAGGTGGGGGTAAGGGAATGTGATGTAGCAGCTGAAATATCCAGGGCCCAGATAAAAGGGACCAATGAATACGGGGGAGATTATCCGGCTATTGTGCCATTAATGATGGCAGGTGAAGGTACCAGCACCCCTCATCTGACCTGGACTGATAAAACGTATGAAAATGACCAGGCGGTGATCATGGAGCTCTCCGGGGTGTACAGGCATTACCATGCTCCTGTAGCCAGGACCATGTACCTGGGAAGGCCCCCGGAAATCATGACAGAAACAGCAGAAGTGGTTCAGGACGGACTGGAAAAAACCCTTGATTTTATAAAACCGGGGGTGAGCTGTGAACAGGTTGAAGAAAAATGGCGCAAGGCCATAGCCCATTCCAAGGTGGTTAAGGAATCGCGGCTGGGGTATTCCATAGGCCTTAATTATCCTCCTGACTGGGGTGAGCAGACCCTCAGTGTGCGACCGGGCGACAAAACCGAGCTCAAGCCCAACATGGCTGTTCACCTTATTCCCGGCATCTGGTATGAAAAAATAGGGTTTGAAATTGATGCAAGCATCAGGGTCACCGAGAAGGGGTACGAGCCACTGTACGAATTCCCGGTTAAACTGTTTATTAAATGAAAACCAAAGACCGGGCTGAAAATCCACTGGCAGGATGCATCCCCTATGCAGAATTAACCGCAGCCATGGTCCTCACTGCCAGCCATGTGGTGGTGGGCAAGCTGGTAATCAGACATTTTCCGGTATTCTTCGCATCCGGGGTATCCATGGGAGCTGCCGCCCTGTTGTTTTTTCTCTTTTTAATATACAGGAACAGAAGCTATCCCCGTGTTAACGCCATAGATATGCTATTGATAGCAGGGCAGGCTTTTGCTGGTGTTTTTTTATTTCGGGTGTGTATACTGTACGGACTGGGATATACCGGGGCTATTGAGGGAGGGATAATCCTCTCCACCACCCCTGCGGTGGTAGGGGTTGTTTCTTTTCTACTGTTAAAAGAAACTCCCACCTGGTCAAAGGCTCTGGCCATTTTACTTGCTCTAGTGGGTATCACGGTCCTGAACATTGAAGGCAGCACCAGGCCGCCTGGTCCTGGGAGCAGCCTTTTGCTGGGAAACCTGCTTCTTTTCGGGGCAGTTCTGGGTGAGGCCGGGTTTACTATATTGCGAAAAATAGTATCGGGCAGGGTAGATGCCCTGGTGAATGCTTCATATGTGGGGATGTTTTCCTTTTTTATGTTCGTTCCTTTTGTTGTTTATCAAGCCCCAATGCTTGACCTTACAGCAGTAGGGGGTGCAGAGTGGGCCCAGCTTTTCTACTACGGTACAGTGGTGCCTGTGGGATCATTTATCCTGTGGTTCAGAGGGGTCAGCAGGGTCCAGGTAAGCACGGCAGGGGTTTTTACCGGAGTACTGCCGGTAAGCTCTCTGATCCTTTCCAATGTTATTCTTCATGAACGCATAAGAGGGGTACACGGAGTGGGTATGGTACTGGTATTCGGAGCTTTGTTTCTGGCAGTTCGGGGTTCAGCCAGGAAATACTCTGGGTATGCACGCATATCCGGGGGCAGGAAAAATTCCATTTAATTTTAGTAAACATTTTTTTAATTTATGTTTATTATTTGACAAACAAATTACAGGAGGTAAGGATGGCAGGTTTTGTCTGCAAATTTGGCGGCAGTTCTGTAGCGGATGCAGACCAGATTAAAAAAATAGAGAAAATAATTAAACAGGACCCCCGCAGGAGGTACATAGTGCTCTCAGCGCCGGGAAAGAGGCACCCCGGGGACCAGAAAATTACCGATATGCTGTACCAGTGCCAGGAGCTTGCCGGCAGGGGGCAGGACATTACAGGTACATTTGCAGGTATAAAACAGCGCTACCTTGATATTGCCGCAGAACTGAGGGTGAAAGACGAAATAGAGGGTGTGCTTGATGAAATTCAGCAAAATATTCAGTCAGGGGCTTCCAGGGACTATGCTGCTTCCAGGGGAGAATACCTTTGTGCCAGGATGATGGCCCGGTATCTGGGGGCAGCTTTCATAGAATCAGCTAAGTACATACGGCTTACCTCCCGGGGAGGAGTGGACCAATACACTTACGGCCTTCTCGCCGAAAAAATCAAAGGGGAGGGGATGTATGTGATACCGGGATTCTACGGTGGAGGCCCTGATGGAGAGGTGCGGACTTTTTCACGCGGTGGTTCAGACATTACCGGAGCAATAGTGGCCAGAGCTGCCGGCGCCGACCTGTACGAAAACTGGACCGATGTTTCAGGGCTGCTTATGACTGATCCCGGTATAGTGGAAGCCCCCAGGCCTATACCTGAAGCGACCTACCGGGAGATAAGGGAGCTGGGGGCCTGCGGTGCAAAAGTTCTGCATGAAGAGGCGATTGTTCCTCTGTATGACCAGGGGATTCCTATAGCGATAAAAAATACCAATCAGCCCGGCCATCCAGGGACCACCATAGTAGAAACTCGTGATACAAAAGAAGCTCCGGTAGCTGGTATTGCCGGAAGCACCGGGTTTCGGCTTCTGACAGCGGAAAAGATGCTCATGGGAAAAGAAGGATACAGGGAGAAACTTCTGGACCTGGTAAACCAGAGCAACATTGGCCCTGTTCAGATGTCGGTGGGGGTTGACAGTGTT
>JBMCUI010000135.1:0-6465 GCA_048622675.1 Spirochaetota bacterium
GGACTTTTTCATCACTTTCCATATGCTCTCTTCCCTGTTCAGGACCAGAATAGGGTAAACCCAGAAGAGAATAAACACAAAAAATAAAAACATCCATATATTTAGAGCAGCAATAAATACTGAAAGGCCGTTGCTGATAATAAAAATGTAAAAATATACATTTGCAGCTATGGCCGCCACCACCATAAAAATAAAAAATGAAATGCAGAGAGATTTAAAAAAACTCCTTTCAATGGCCCTGAAAAGGTAGCTGAAGCTTCTGGTTTCGTGGAAAACCACCCTTTGAGTATAGTCGCATATACCTCCCATGCTTCCGCCGAGCAGGGTAAAGCTGGTACATAAAAGCGCCAGGTACCACAGCTGCATCTTCGGACTGGTAGTTTTATCACCACTGGGAAAAACTATTTCCGTAACCCCTCTTTTAAGACTTTCTACCCGTATGTGTGCCAGATGCCTGCCCTGCTCAGTTCTGACCGAAAAATATTCCCTGTAATGGGGTATCTCTCTATATCCCAGGGCATTCTCCTTCAATACCCGAAGCCGTTTGTCTCCAGTATCCAGAAAAATGTGTTTTCTTATTGAATTGAAGCCCCTTTTTTTAAAAACAAACACCCTGCCCTCTTCTGAACCATAGCTGCCCGGATACAGCACCACTACAGCCAAACTCCCGTAGCTCCTTGACAATTGGTCCACGGAAATGTTGAGGGTATCAAAATAATCCACCCCCACAGGAATAAGCCGATACAGTGTATAAAGAAAAACCAGGGTGGGAACTAAAAATACAACGTTAATGGATATCAGCTTTCTAAAATTGCTGAAAGACAGATATATGAATTTTGACAGTGTGCTTTTGTTCATGTATGCAATATAAGTATTATTTACTTCCAATTGCAAGGCAGATATACGCATTACTACCCGTACATAAAAGATTGGAGCTTTGGCGAATCACCATAATTTAAATAACTTTATTGTATACACTTTCTCACTGCGAAGGAGAGCTTTTATATGGACAACAGCATGATTTCTGCCAATACAACCGATTACGGCACCGTGAAAGTAAAACCCGGCACTTCCCTGAAAGAGCTGGCAGAACACACAGGCATTAAAGAAGACCCACTGATACCTGTAGTGGGAGCACTTTATAACAACCGGGTCATGGGTCTTGAATACAGGCTCAAAAGAGACTGTTCGGTGAAATTTATCACCACCGATACCACTGAAGGAGCAGATATCTACAGAAAAAGCCTTTCTGTACTCCTCCATGCTGCTTTTATTGATGTCTCAGGCAAAGAAGCACCCCTGAAAATCGAGCATTCTCTTAGCAAGGGGTACTTTTACTCCTGCAAGGACCGGAGCCCAATTTCCAGGGAATGTGTTCAAAATCTGAAGAAAAGGATGGACCAGCTGGTCTCAAAAGACATCCCCTTCCACAAGCAGGAGATGGAAAAAGAGGACGCGATGATCCTTTTTGAAAAAATTGGTGCCTGGGACCGGTACTACCTGCTAAAATACTCGGACCGGTCCAGGGTGATTCTGTACAGGATGGAGAAGTGCATTAACCTGGCCCAGGGCCCTCTGGTCCCCTCCACCGGATACCTGAAGCTTTTCTCTCTGATACACTATTCTCCGGGTCTGGTCCTGCTTTTTCCGCAGGTGGGTGAACCCGGTAAACTCCCTCAGTTTATAGAGCAGAAAAAACTCCACCAGATCTACTCGGAGCACAGAGAATGGAGCAGAATCCTGGACGTGGACTCAGCAGGCAAGCTCAACCGTATGATCGTGGATGGAAAAATAAACGACCTCATCTGGGTTACAGAAGGACTGCACGAAAAAAAGATCGCCCAGATAGCAGACATAATAACCAGAAACTCCGACCACAAGAGGATCATCCTTCTGGCAGGGCCGTCTTCTTCGGGAAAAACCACTTTCGCCAAGCGTCTTACCATTCAGCTTCTGGCAAATGGAATTTCCCCTCAGGTAATTTCCCTGGACAATTATTTCGTACCCAGGGACCACATGCCCAGAGGAGAAAACGGAGAAATTGATTTTGACAGTCTGCATGCCCTTGACCTGGACCTGATAAACGACCATCTCAAGAACCTGCTGGAGGGCCGGAGCATTACTGTTCCCAAATACGATTTTAAAACAGGGGAACGGACCCTGAACAACAAAACCCTTCACATAAGAAAAAACCAGATAGTCATCATAGAAGGCATCCACGGCATGAACGAGAACCTTACCAGGGTGATCAACAGGGAGCAGAAGTACAAGATCTACATCAGCGCCCTGACCCAGCTGAATATCGATGTGATAAACCGTATTCCCACCTCCACTGTCAGACTTATGCGAAGAATAGCCAGAGACTACCAGTTCCGCTCCTATACTGCTGCCCAGACCATAGCTCAGTGGCCTCTGGTAAGAAGAGGAGAGGACAGAAATATCTTTCCTTTCCAGGAGGAAGCAGACATTATGTTTAATTCCTCCCTGGTGTACGAAATGTCTGTGCTGAAGGCATATGTAGAACCCCTGTTAAAGCGTATAGACGAAAAAGACCCCCTCTATACTGAAGCCAGGCAGCTTCTGCATTTTGCCTCCAATTTCCTGCATATTATACCCGAGCATGTGCCATTTACTTCCATTCTCAGGGAGTTTATCGGGGGAAGCGGTTTTCACTACTGAATCATCTTAGGCAAAACCCCAGGCCAATTACCACTTCAACTCATGGGAAGGAAAGGGCTTTCCGTGGGCAGGGTAGATAACTGTAGCGCCCATGGACAGGAGCTTCTCCCAGCTTTTGTACACCTCGTGTATATTTTCGACCAGTATAGGACGGTGCTTCAGGCCCGTCCACTTCATGAAATTCATGGCAGCATCACCTACCAGGGCCCTTCCGTCTGAGAGGACCATGGACACAGAATCTCTGGTATGCCCGGGAGTATAAACAATAGCCCCATCTACTCCTATTTCCTTCAGGGTGCGGTGATCATCTTCTTTCACCAGTATATCTTCATCCTTGATCTGTACCGGAGGAAACCTGAAATCCCTGTGAACGGCCCTGAATACAGCAAATACAGCTCCAGCCAGCCTGTTTGCAGGCCTGACAGCCCCTTTTGCTCCACCCCTCTTCAGGGGACCTGTTGATTTTGCATGAGCAATCAGCCTGGCATTCGATTCTTTACGAACTGCTGACAAAAAACCTGCATGGTCATCATGGTGGTGGGTAAGGAAAACATATTTTATTTGGGCCTGGTCAATATTTTTTCTGTTCAGGAGTTTACAAAACTTCCTGTACTGATCAGGATAGGAAGTATCAACCAGAATATACCCTCCAGTACATGGAAGCAGATAGCTGTTGGTGCGTCCCAGGGCCAGGGTAATTAAATCTTCCATGAATCTTCTTCGTAAAGCTTTTGAATGGTTACCGCCCGGGGTCTGCATGCCTCCAGGCACAGGTCACAGAGGGTGCACTCATCTTCGTTTTCTTCTTCTACAACCGGCATACCGCCCTTTTTTACAAAAATGTTTACCGGACATACCCTGATGCACTCACCGCAGTGCTCTGTGCCGGTGCATGTTTTCCTGTCAATTTCAATCCTGATGAACACTCCCATATTTTTTTCACCTTTATCAATGGTAATTGAACCATCCGGAATCGCATATATAAGATTTTCATGTATCCCCCTGCAGGTGCCGGGAAAGCTGCAGTATTCGTCTGCAGCGCTCCACCACCGGATAGTCAATAAACTTCCCGTCAACCTGCACAGCACCAGCGCCCCTGGCCTGAGCCTCCTCAAATGCCTGTACTACCCGGCGGGCATGTTCTATTTCATCCGAACCGGGAGAAAACACCCTGTTTACCACATCCACCTGACAGGGATGGATGCACAACTTGCCCCCGAAGCCCAGACTCTTTGCCTCTGCCGCATCCTTCTCAACTGCTTCCAGGTCTTTCAGGTCTATCATGAAAGGCGTATCCAGAGGTGGACAAAGCCCTGCTGCAGCACAGGAAGTGGCAATTTTTGCCCTGGGATAGCACAGCTGCCGGGGGAGTGTGGTGAGGGTTGTTCCCATATCCAGAGCATAATCAGCTGCCCCGAAAGCAGCGGTTAAAATCCTGGAGGCAGGGGAAGCCTCCAGGATCCTGAATATTTTTTCTATACCCAGGGCAGACTCGATCAGCGGAATCACCGAAATACTTTCCTCCCTCAAGCCCTCCTTTATTTCCGCATTTTTAAGCAGGAGATGTATCTGCCGGAGTTGTACGGGGGATTCCACCTTGGGCAGCACCACTCCTTCCAGACCGGGTGCCACTACATGTTCAAGATCGTCTGCTGCAAGCCCTGTTTCCAGGGCATTTATTCTTACCAGAAGCCTCCTGTGGAGATGCTCCTGGATTTTACTTCCGGCTGCAGCTCTTGCTTCCTGCTTCTGGTCCACAGGGACCGCATCCTCCAGGTCTATAATTACTGTATCTGCACTGGTTTTGACTGCCCTGTCGATTCGATCGGGCCTGTTTCCAGGTACAAACAGGGCAGACCTGAGCGGTGTGTACCTGTTTTTACTTTCAGCCCTGTTTTCATCCATTGCCGTACTGTTCCACCCTTCAATCCAGATACTGCTTCACTATACCGGCTATCTCCTGGAAGGAATGAGCAACCCTTATCCCGGCCTTTTCAAACATCTCTATTTTACCCCTGGCTGTACCCCGGGTTCCTTCAACAACAGTAGCAGCATGACCGAACCGTACCCCGGGCATCTGATCAACAAACCTTCCAGCAATGAATGCCACCATCGGCACATCTATACCCTCTCGCATCACATACTCTGCCAGGTTTTCCTCAATAATGCCTCCTGGTTCACTGAACAGCACCACAGCTCTGGTCCCAGGGTCTTTATCAAAATCAGGTATAAGGTCTATAAAATTGGACCCTACCACAGGGTCACCTCCGACTCCGATGCAGGTACTCTGCCCTATGCCGCTGGTGGTCAACAGGTTTGCTATCTCGGTGGTCATTCCACCGGACCTGGAAGCAACTCCTACCGGGCCTTGCATATAGGCTTTGTTCACATCCTGCAGCCTTCCGCCTGCCATACCCAGTTTTATTTTTCCCGGTGAGATAACCCCCAGGGTATTCGGTCCTATGACTCTGGCATGGTGTTCCCCGGCAATTTCCAGGAATTCAATGGTATCCTTTCTGGGCACCCGCTCCGAGACCACCACTACCAGCTGAATGCCATTGTCCACAGCTTCCACCACCGCCCCTTTGACCATTGCAGGAGGAACAGATACCACTGACGCCCGGGCTGGATGCTCTTCCAGAGCCTGCTTTACCGTATCGTACACCGGAATGCCGTAAACCCTGTGCCCTCTTTTGCCCGGTGTAACCCCTGCTACTACCTTTGTTCCATAGTCTATCATATCTCTGGTAAATGTAGTAGCTTCACGCCCGGTAATTCCCTGTATTATCACTCTGGTATTCCGGTCAGCCAGTATTGCCATGCATACACCCTTTCATCTATTTCTATTGCTGCACTGAGTGCTCATTCTCTCTTCGGAACTCCCCACCATCCTTATCCGAGCGGTCCCCTGGATTGAGCATACTATTGCTCTGGGTTCCCGACTCTTTTTACTTGCAGTTTTCCACAGCCAGTTGTGCAGCCTCATCAATGGAGGTATTCCTGTTCCGGTACCTTACCCCGTATTTGGAAAGGATTTTGAGACCTTCTTCTTCCCATGCCCCCGGTATCCGGAACACGCTCACTGTGTTTGAAGGCTCCATCCCCATCTCCAGGATGCCTTTAATAATACCCCGGGCAACCAGGTCTACCCTGGTATTGCTTACCACATTCATGATAACAGCAATTTTTTTTACTCCGGGCCTGGAGAGAATAAGTTTGGTCAGCTCCTTTATTTTCCGAACCGAGGGGTTTCCCCCTATTTCACAGTAATTGGCGGGCCTGCCGCCGCAGGCTTTCACTGCATCGAAAGCAGTCAGAGAAGCTCCCCCTCCTCCTATGATCAGCCCCAGGTTTCCGTCAAACTCTATCATCCTCCCTGCCACTCCCCGGTGGTCCAGGCTGTCTATGCGGGAAGCCCTCCGCTCGAATTCCGACTGCTCCCGGGCCGGCTGGAATCTGGTCCTGTCTTTTGCTATTTCTGCCATTTCCTGCTGACGGAAAAGAGCATCATCATCTATGTCAATATGACAGTCCAGAGCGACCAGCAGCCCCTCGGCAGTAACTGCCAGCGGGTTTATCTCCGCCAGGGTGGCATCATAATCCAAAAATAAATCAGCAAGACCTGAAAGCACCCTGCTGAGACCATTAAGCAGCCCCCCGGTTATCCCCATTTCAGCAGCAAGCTCTCTGGACCGATGAGGATAAAGCGATGTCCTTACTGAAAACAGACACTTTGCTACTTTCTGGGGGAGCCTGCGGGCCAGTTCCTCCACATCCATACCTCCC
>JBMCUI010000136.1:0-6431 GCA_048622675.1 Spirochaetota bacterium
CCTCAGAATATACAAGAGAAGGCCATTTTGTTCCAGTAGCTATGCCCGGAGGAGACAAAGCGGTAGTTGAGATCGACCGGATGGCCCTGGCCTATCTTATTTCTGCTTACGGCAGCCTGGAAAATGTCCCCTCATTTCCGTTTATGGAACGTATTGACCGAAAAAGGGCAGAACTGCTGGAGCGAATGATAAAATCCAGGATAAACTCTCCGGTTACTTCATCCTGCGGAAGACTTTTTGATGCGGTTTCTTCGCTGCTGGGTATGTGCACCAGGCCCTGCTACGATGCTCAGGGAGCCGTTTTACTGGAGAAGGCTGCTGGAGCAATGGATGGGCTGAGTGAGCCGTATCCATATGAGATAGACAGCGAAGGGGCAGTGCATTTTCAGCCAATGATAATGCGTATAGTAAAAGATATTAAAAAAGGTACAGATGCTTCCTCCATTTCCAGGAAGTTTCATTCCACTCTGGTGCATGCAGCACTAGAAATGTGCACCAGAATTGCCCATAAAACCGGGCTGGATACGGTTGTACTCTCAGGCGGTGTTTTTCAGAACCGGATTATTTTTAAATATTTTGTCCGTGAACTTGCAAAGGCTGGATTTGAGGTTCTGGCCCATCGGGAGGTACCCCCCAACGATGGAGGTATATCCCTGGGACAGGCTGTGGCTGCCCTGAGTCTGCTTAACAGGAAGTAGTATGTATGCCTGTTTAATATTGCTATGATATAAAAGTATTCGATGTGTTTTGAGAGGAGGAAACGATGTGCCTGGCTGTTGCAGGAAAAATCATATCAGTTGAAGGAAAAAGTGGAGTGGTAGATATAGGCGGGGTTAAGAGGAATGTTTCCCTTCACCTGGTCCCTGAGGCAGGGGTGGGAACATGGGTGCTTCTGCATGCAGGGTTTGCAATCCAGAGCATTGATGAGCAGGAAGCAAAGACTACCATGTCTCTTCTGGAAGAAATGTTCAGTAGTAACCAGCATCTTAACAACCAATCCTGAACTGAAAACAGGACATTTAAACGAGAACCCATGCAGACAAAGACATATAGAGATAAAGACTATGTAAAGACCCTTGCCCATAGAATCCATCGCATATTTCCCGGAAGAAAGCTCACCATAATGGAAGTATGCGGGACCCATACCATGGCTATTGCCAGGTACGGCCTGAGAGCCCTTCTGCCTTCCGGGCTGAAGCTGATTTCAGGACCTGGCTGCCCGGTATGTGTTACACCTGCCTCGGTGATAGATGCAGCTCTAAAGCTTTCTGAAATACCCGATACTGTGATTTGCACCTTCGGAGATATGATGAGAGTTCCCGGAAGCAGGGGTTCACTGGAGCTGAAAAGGGCAGAAGGGTCGGATATAAGGGTGGTTTACTCGGTGCGTGACATGCTGGAGCTTGCTGAAAAGGGACCCGGGAGGAAGTTTGTTTTCATAAGTGTGGGGTTTGAGACCACCACCCCGGGCACCGCCCTTTCAGTGATGGAAGCTGCACAAATGGGCTTAAAAAATGTTTTCTTTCTGGCAGCCAACAGGCTGGTGGTACCGGCAATGGATGCCCTGATGCGTTCAGAAGAGGCCAGGATAGATGGATTTTTATGTCCGGGGCATGTTAGTGTAATAATAGGCAGTGGCGCCTACCGTGGTATTGCTTCTACATACGGGGTCCCCTGTGTGGTAGGTGGGTTTGAACCGGTTGATATTTTGATGGCTGTACATGATATAGTAGACATGGCTGCACAAAAAAAGGCGGGAGTTGGAAATGCCTATCCCAGGGCAGTAACGCAGCAGGGGAACCTCCGTGCACAGGACATTATGTACCAGGTGTTCCAGCCGGTAGCCGCAGAATGGAGAGGACTGGGAAAAATCCCGGACAGCGGAATGGCCCTGAGAGAGCCTTATGTACATATGGATGCTCTGAAAGAGTTTTCCCTGGAGCTCTCAGTTGTACCCGACCCTGCCGGATGCAGGTGCGGGGATGTGCTGAAGGGGGTTATCCTTCCTCCACAGTGTTCGCTGTTCGGAAAAAGATGCAGGCCGGAGCACCCTGTGGGGCCGTGCATGGTCTCATCAGAGGGCTCCTGTGCCGCCTATTACCGGTATGGTGGAGAGGAGGTATGAGAGAAGAGAGGATAATATTGAGCCACGGCGGCGGCGGCAGGCTCATGCACCAGCTAATAAAGAAAGAAATTGTTCCTGTGCTGAACAATCCTTCACTTGCCGGTCTGGATGATGCTGCCAGAATACCACTGGAGCCCGGTTCTGAGGCAGCCATGGTAATGACCACGGACAGCTTTGTAGTAAAACCCCTGTTTTTTCCTGGAGGAGATATAGGAAAGCTTGCTGTATGTGGGACAGTAAATGATCTTGCTACTGCCGGAGCAGTACCGTGTGCCCTTGCTGCGGGTTTTATTATTGAAGAGGGTTTTCCCATAAGCAGCCTGCAGAAGATCCTGCGGTCCATGAAGAATACTGCTGATGAGGTACCGGTACCGGTGATAACAGGTGATACCAAGGTAGTGGAGAGGGGCAGGGGAGAGGGTATTTACATTTCCACCACTGGAGTGGGGAGTGTTCCTGCTGGAGTAGGCCTTTCACCGAAGAATATAATGCCCGGGGACCTTGTGGTAATAAACGGGCCCATTGGAAGCCATGAGGCTTCTGTGTTATGTGCCAGAGGAGAGTTTTCACTGGGAGTGGATATAACCTCAGACTGCGCCCCCCTGAGCGCTCTTATGCAGAAGGTGCTGGAGGTGGCACCGGATGCCAGGTGCGCAAGAGACCCCACCAGAGGAGGGGTGGCATCAGTGCTCACCGAACTGGTGGAACTTTCCGGCTGCGGCATTGTTCTGGAAGAAGAACAGATCCCTGTACAGGATACAGTGAGGGAGGTATGCGAAATACTGGGTATGGACCCTCTGATTATGGCAAATGAGGGAAAGATGCTGGTAGTTGTCTCCCGGGAGAAAGCGGAAGCCTGTGTGGAAGCAATGAACAGCATTCCTCACGGTAAGGGAAGCAGAATAATAGGTAAGGTTACCGCTGGACCAGCCCGTCTCAGTCTCAATACAGCTTATGGTACCACCAGGGTGGTTACCATGCCCATGGGCGACCAGCTTCCCCGGATTTGCTAGGTTGGATATGAACCAGGCACTACAGCAAGCTCTGCTGCAGGAATTCCTCTCTTCGGGTTGATTTCCATAAACAATGTTTCCAGGCCAATTCACCCTTGACTGAAGCTCCAGGCTGGGAAAAATTCTTATAGAAAGTGCTGTTCATTCTTAAGTGGAGGGTTCAATGAGCAAGGATTGCTGGGAAAATAAAAGAGTGGTAATAGAAAACCTTTCCCCTGAAATAGAAGAGGGAGAGTTTGCTGCAAAGAGGGTAAAGGGTGAAAATGTCAGAGCAACTGCTGATATATTTGCTGATGGCCATGATGCAATTTCTGCGCTTCTTTTATATCGGTACGGCAGCAACAGCAGGTGGCAGAGCACTCCCATGCGGCACCTGGTAAATGACAGGTGGGAGGGTGTTTTTCAGGTGAAAAAGCAGGGCATCTATTACTATACCGTAACAGGATGGATAGACCATTTCCGAACCTGGCAGAATGACCTGAAAAAAAAGTGGGAAGCGGGACAGGAGGTAGGAGTGGAGCTTCTTATGGGGGTGGAGTATCTTGAGGAGGCCCTGAAAAAAGCCGCAGGGGAGCATATCGAAAGAATTAAAAACTGGATTTCTGTGATACAAAAGAAGCAGACCCGGGAATCAGTTGCCCTTATGCTTGATAGTGAACCCGCCGTTATGATGGACAGGTACAGTGAGAGAAAAACCCCTGCCAGGTACAAAAGAGAGCTGGCGGTTGAGGTCAGCAGGGAAAAAGCACTTTTCAGTACCTGGTATGAGATTTTCCCCCGGTCCTGTGCCCAAAACCCCGGGGAGCACGGGAGTCTGAAGGACTGCGAAAAACTTTTAGGGAAGATCGCGGAGATGGGCTTTGATGTAATTTATCTGCCTCCCATCCATCCCATAGGAAAAACAAACAGAAAAGGAAAAAACAATTCTACAGAGCCGGACCCTGACGATCCGGGCAGCCCGTGGGCCATAGGCTCGGAAGAAGGAGGACACAAAACGGTGCATCCCCAGCTGGGGACAATAGAGGACCTGGAGAATCTGGTAAAAGCCGCCGGGAAACAGGGCATGGAAGTGGCCATTGACCTGGCCTACCAGTGCTCCCCTGATCATCCCTATGTAAAGGAGCATCCTGACTGGTTTAAATGGAGGCCTGATGGAAGGGTCCAGTTTGCTGAAAATCCTCCCAAAAAGTATGAGGACGTTCTGCCCCTGAATTTTGACACCGATGACCGGCAGTCGCTGTGGGAGGAGCTGAAAAGTATTATTTTGTTCTGGATAGATAAAGGGATATCAATCTTCAGGGTGGACAATCCACATACCAAACCTTTTGTGTTCTGGGAATGGGTGCTGAAAGAAATAAAAAAAGACCATCCTGATGTACTGTTTCTTTCTGAAGCTTTTACCCGCCCCAAAGTGATGAACAGGCTTGCCAAGGTGGGGTTTGATCAGTCCTACACCTATTTTACCTGGAGAAATACCAAACATGAGCTGACCCACTATCTTACAGAGCTGACCACAGGCGGGGAAAGTGAATACTTCAGGCCCAATTTCTGGCCCAACACTCCGGATATCCTGCCGGAGTATCTCCAGTTTGGAGGACGGCCGGCTTTTATTATCAGACTGGTACTGGCTGCTACCCTTTCTTCAAACTACGGTATTTACGGTCCTGCTTATGAGCTGTGTGTCAATGAGGCTGTCCCCGGGAAAGAGGAGTATTTAAACTCTGAAAAATACGAGATCAAACACTGGGACAGAAACGCGGGGGGCAGTATAAAGCAGATTATTGCCAGGGTCAACACTATCAGAAAGCAAAACCCTGCCCTGCAGGAGACCAGGAACGTTTGTTTTTATCATATTGATAATGATTTGCTGCTTTTCTATGAAAAGCTCACTCCGGACCTTTCGAATATAATTCTGGTGGGGGTAAACCTCGATCCTTTTCATACACAGTCCGGATGGGTGCATATACCACTGAAGAGGCTTAACCTGGAAGAAGACAGACCTTTTCTGGTTGAGGACCTGATAAGCACGGATAAATATATATGGAGGGGGGAGCACAACTATGTGGAGCTGAACCCTCATGTGCTGCCGGTGCATATTTTCAAGGTAAGGCGGTACCTGCACCGGGAGAGCGATTTTGATTATTTCATGTAAAAAGCTTCAATGAAGAAGCCCAGCTCCATCAGTTGAAAATCACAGAGGTGATGAGCTTACTGTGCTTTTCTTGAGTAATAAACGGATGTACCTCCGTATACTGCGGAGTCTCCCAGTATTTCTTCTATTCTTAACAGCTGGTTATATTTGGCTGTTCTTTCAGAGCGGGAAGCGGAGCCTGTTTTAATCTGTCCGGTGTTCATGGCCACTACCAGGTCAGAGATGAATGTATCTTCTGTCTCTCCCGAACGGTGTGAAACAACGGCTGTAAACCCGGCTGTTTTGGCCATTTCTATACAATCGATGGTTTCAGTAACTGTACCAATCTGGTTGAGCTTTATTAAAATGGAGTTAGCGGCCTTCTGTTCAATCCCCTTTTTCAGCCTCTGGGTGTTGGTCACAAACAGGTCATCACCCACAATCTGCACTTTGTCGCCTAAACTTTCTGTCATAAGCCTGAACCCTTCCCAGTCGTCCTCAGCCAGCCCGTCTTCTATGGAGATGATGGGATAGTTATTGATAAGACTCCGGTAGTAGTCTACCATCCCTCCCGAATCTTTGAGCGGATCTTTTTCAGCAGCCAGATTGTATGTTCCATTTTCATAAAAGGAGCTGGCAGCAGGGTCAAGGCAGATGTAAATATCCTCTCCGGCCCTGTATCCTGCCTTCTGGACAGCTTTCATTATTACCTGAAGGGCCTCTTCATTGGACTTCAGGTCAGGGGCATACCCCCCTTCGTCACCTACGGCAGTACTCAGTCCCATATCCTTGAGAATCGATTTAAGGGCATGGAATACTTCTGCTCCCATTCGAAGTGCTTCCTTAAAACTGGGAGCACCGGCAGGAGCAATCATAAATTCCTGAATGTCTACATTATTGTCTGCGTGCTTGCCCCCGTTAAGTATATTCATCATGGGTACAGGAAGCACTTTTGCGTTTGCACCTCCCAGGTACCGGTAAATAGGAAGTCCCAGCTCAACCGCGGATGCTTTGGCACATGCCATGGAGACCCCCAGCATGGAGTTGGCTCCCAGTTTCTCCTTGTTGAGGGTGCCGTCCAGTTCAATCATTATGTTATCTACATCTACCTGCTGGGCGGCATCGTAGCCCAGAAGCTCCGGGGCTATTACATCGTTTATGT
>JBMCUI010000137.1:0-6402 GCA_048622675.1 Spirochaetota bacterium
GTACAGGAATTCGTACATGATCAGGAGCTGCAGGAACTCCTGTATATCAATCGAAGCTTTACCCAGGTTTACGATACACTTTTGAATGATGACTTCCTTCAAATTGACCCTTCTATCAGGGTACCATTCTTTGCTCAGACCCGGGACTATGTAGGGGCCGCAGTCAAGGGTGAGCCCGGAGATGTTTGGATAGTAAAACCGATCCAGGGGAAAGATGTGCTTGAAACAGAAATGGCTACCATCTGTTTTTTCTGGATTTCTACACGCATACTCTTTCTGCTCCCATTAGTATTACCAGGATTGACGGCGTAATCCATAAAGCCACCAAATTGATCAGAAGGGCGGAACAGCTTTCAGGAGCAAACTATACTGAGCACAAGCAGCTTAAAGAGCAGCTTCTGCTGGATGCTGTCAATCGGTGGATATATTTTGACGAAGATCGCAATCCCAATAACTATATGCTTCTGTACAACTCCAGAAATAGTGAAATTGTAGTTGCCATAGATTTTCTCAATGTGGACCTTCTGTGCAAGGAGATCAAGGTGAAAGGTACAGAATCCCGCTTTGGATGGGAACGCATGGAAAAAACAAGGTATCTTACACCTTTGAAGAGCGAGAATTTCATTGATTATACTATGGACTTCTTCAACCAGAGGTTCTGCTGGTTCAACGGCCTTAATGAAAATCTGCTTGCAGATATCTGCAATGCCGCTCTCAGATACAACACTGATCGTTCAGTGATGAGCCGTATTATCGCCGCAAATTTGAAGAAGAGGATTGAGTATGTTTATAATTACTTTAACACCCATTTGACATACAATCCCCGGCGGAGCAAAAACCGCAAGTACCGGGATATAGGGAAAACATTCAGCAAGCTTTACGCTGATGAGAGCTGACTGCTGTATTTCATTCCATTATAAAAATAGTATTTCTTCTATCACAATCTTAGGTTGTTAATGTCGTTGATGGTGAGCTGGTAAATGGAATAGCCGTCCTTTGCATAGCTGTAAGCAGCCTGGAGCACCCCCAGCACAATGGATAGAGTATGAGGGTAAATACCTCCCGGATGCCAGTTGGTGAGCAGCCTGAAGCAGGGAGACAGCAGGTGCTTGGTTGGCTGAATAGGGGTGAGGAAAAGAAAAGGATCGCTGTCTCCTATCAGCGAATCAATCACATAGTGATTGTCCATCTCCAGCAGCTTTAAAAACAACGGATAATTCTCATTGGTCAGGCCGCTTCTGCGCAGGAACCTGGTATAAGCTATGGCAGCTTCCACTGCGTCGGGGGTGCGGCAGGCCAAGATGTTGTTAATAATGTTGTTTTCCACTCTGAAAATGGATTCCTCTGACCATACTTCTTCATCCATCATAGTTACCTGTGGTTGATCAGACATAAAACTCCTCCTTGCACGTTTATTTATTTTTTTCTGAAAACGGTTTAGTTTTTCTTGGATGGATGGTTGTTTCCATATAATTCCCCTTTTTTAATATCTCAGGAGGCATTACACTGCTCATATCCACCCTTCGATCAAAGAAGGCATTTCTGAGTTTAATTGCATGTGCAGAAATCTGGTTTACCCTCTCATCCTCTTCATACTGGGAGGTGTGCTCAGCGATGTCTGATAAAATGTCCAGAATGAAACGATTGACCCCCTTATTTTGTCCCCTGTTTTTATGCAGAAACTTGGCCAGAGAGTTCAGGCTTTCAATGCTTAAAGGGTAGAGCTGCCATCCTTATCTGGCTCGATGATAGTTGCGGTAGATTATTCCAAATAGTATGGAAAGAGTTTTGTCATGCACCCCGCCCGGAGCATAGGACCGCAGCATTTGGAAACAGAAGTCTATAAGGTATGGATTCGGCTCCACTTTTGAAAAGAAATCAAATGGTTCTTTATCGCCGAGGAGGGCTTCTATAACATGGTAGTTCTCCTCTCTGAGCAGTTCCAGGAAAATAGGATAATTGTCTGCATTAAGGCCCTTATGATTGAGAAACCCGGCTAACTCTACGGTGGCTTCCACACTGTGCTGGGAGTTGCACTTCATAAAATCAGTAACCGCCTGGACCTGTAAATTGTACAGCTCCTGTTCTGTCCACACATTGCTCCATTGTATATTTAGCATGTTCAACTCCTCAATTCGGGACTTATCTATACAGCTTTCTTCTGGTAAAAGATTTCCGGTTTCAGATGCTTTTTTCTAAAATCTTTTTTCATGAGAAGTACATCGGGAATACTCTCGGACATGTTTTTTTGATTATCAAAGAAAGACATACGCACCCTGTTAGCCTTAATGGCCACCTGTTTTATTTCTTTTGCAGGGATGTTAATCCCCACTGAATAGATATCAAAAAGTATATCCAGTATCAGCCGTTTGATTCTTTCAAGACACCGTACTGTGAAATTGTATTGAACTTCCGGAACCTGTCTTCTTATTTAACTGTGTATTATCAATTAAAAATTGTTTTACCTGCATCCTGCCTGTTCTTTTCAGTACCAACACAGCAATATATATGCCATATATGCCAGGCTGACCGGTAAAACCTGTTTGCATGCTGCTTGTATATCACTGTTCTTTTATTGGCAATACCATAATTAAAACATGTTTCAATCCTGCAGCACCTGGCACATAAAAATATACGGTGATGCCCCGGGTGCTTTCATGGTTGGAGCATCATAGGTGCTGTTTGAAGTACTTGCCTATTCCACTGCTGGAATGCTCTGGAACTACATGCTTCCAAATTTGGAATAAGCAGTTGAAGTAGTACCGGGGTTTACCGGGCAGACACTTTCGTCAGGATGAAAAGCCTTTATCTCAGCTGCAGTGTGGCATTGGTATAAATGGGTGATGAGAATCACTCCTTTAAATCAGGCAGGAAAATCTTTTGGTTTGGGTAGATAAGGTCAGGGTTTTTTATCTGGTTTTTCCTGGCTATGTATGGATATTTTCCAGCCTCCTGGTATATTCAAGGGATATTTGGGAAAGGGTGTCTCCTTTTTGGACAGTGGAGTAGCCGGTTTGCTGAGGGGGTTTAATTTTTTCTGATTTTGTTATACCTTCTGGTGGTGCAGGCCCAGGTTCTTCCCTGCCAAGGGGTTCCGGCTTCTTTTGTACCTGCACGGACTTCTCCCTGCTTATAAAAGGGTCTTCACTGTTACACTTCTTTTTTTTGCTGGATTTGGACTTTTTAGGTATTCTTTATAGTCATTTACCAGAGGTTTATTAACGGTTTTACTGAGGTCTGAGGGACTCAGGGAGCTCAGGACAAGCATGACCAGTTCAAGATTTTCCCCGGTAACATCATCCCTGTAGGATAGAAGGAAAAGTAATTGACCAGTTCCGCATAAGTATAACCGAGATATTTCAGGGTCCCTCCGATAAGCAGGGTAGTATCCAGAGGAAGGTTGTTTTCTTTAGAAAGCTTTATTTTAATCCGTGATAAAAGGTCAGCTTTGGATTTATTTGAAATGCGTTCAAGGAATGTTGTGTATGTAATGCGGAGGTCTTCTGTGGTACAGGAAAAAAGTTCTTGGATGAAACCTGCGGTTTCCATTTCCATATTTTGATTATAGTAGAGTACATATTGATTATGCAAACTTAATTCCTATTTTAAACAATATTAGGGGTTTCCATAAATTCAGAATGCTGGTATACTATATTCTTGAAATGCTCCGATATTAAAATTGATTGCTGCTGTATTACCGGGAGCAGTAAAAAATTCACGATCAGGTCAAATAGTTGGTTATGATTAATTTGCTGGCAGAGTTTTTTTCAGGTATATACCAGTCTATTGGAATACAGGGTGTAATTTTTTTCGCTTTCTTTATCCTGCTGTTTTTCTGGTTGTTCATATATATAAAAAGAAAGTTTTCACCTTTTCAAAGGGCGAAAAATTACTATGATAAAGGACAGCAGGAAGAAGCTCTGAAATATATTTTTCGGGAGCTTTCCGGGAATCCTCTTCACAAAAAAGCCCTGTATATGAAAGCAGAGATAGAACTTCAAAGGCAGCAGTATGCCTGGGCAGAAAAGGACCTGCAGCTTCTGCTGGACCTTAAAAAGCCGGGAGATGAAATTGACCAGAGAGAAATAAAAAAGAAGCTTCTTTCAGCGCTTTTCAGCCAAAACAAGCTTCTGCAGACCCTGAATCTTGCTAAAAGTATCCTCAAACTGGAGCCTGTGAACCCGGAAGCTTTATACTACCTTTCAGTCATATACCTGGGACAGATGTACTATAAAGAAGCCTCAAGGATGCTGGATACGGTGGTACGCAACCGTCCTGGAATGCACCAGGCACATTTTGCGTATGCAGCAGCTCTTGCTCAGCTTAGGGACTATGGTAAAGCCCTTAGACACATAAACAGGGCCCTTGAACTGGACAATGACCAGAGTTTCCTATACAGGGTCTGCTGTGCTGGTATCCATTTCCTTATGGAAAATTACGGTATTGCCCTGGATGTGCTTAAATCGGTCTCCTTTTCAGAAAAATTGCTGAGGAACAACAAGCAGAACCTGTTCTGGTTAAGGCTGAATGCTTTTTCCAATTACATGCTGGAGCAGTATGATGAGGCATGTACATTTTTTCAGCGGGCCTGCCATGTGGCTGAAGAAAGTAATATTAGCAAAGATAGTATGAATACACAAAAAAAACCCCAGGCAATTATATACAATGAATATGGGGCAAGACAGAACAAACCCTTTGACAGCAAAAACAATGATAATAAGTCTTCCATATACAACTCACCTTTATATGATTACCTCAAGCTTAGAGAAGTGGCGCTTCAGGAAGGGGTAAGTCCGGGTACCAAAAACTCTGCGAAGATGAATTCCTCCAGTTTCCTGGACATCGAAGGACTTTCCCCAAAAACCTTCGCAGCTCTGGACTATGCGTTTTGTCTGATAAAGGCAGGTTATCTGAAGCAGGCATGCAGCTTTTTACACAAAGTAAGAAAAGCCCATCCCGAAGTGGTTGGCTTGAAAAGACTGATCGGATTTATAGATGAAAAAATAAATGACAGGGAAAAAGCAGCTCAGGGAAATGGGAACGCCTTTTTAGAAGAGAGCACTCAAAGTGTAATATCCAGAAAACAAAGAAGGTACGAGCTGTGGGAGTATGTTCACCAGTGGGAGAAAAAATCCATAGGCCCTGCTGATATTCTGATTGGCTGCGGCTTCAGGTGCAAGAAATTCTTGAGCCCTCATATTTTGTTTGTAAATGCGATCACATAAATATGAGTTTTTTGGTTTGGAAATATATATTGAGTGCTGTTATGAAAAATTATAAGGGTATATGGTTAGTCCTAATTTATATTTGACTTTTAAGAGGGGAGTTGTTTATCTTTTTTTAAGATGGGGGATTGTGTAATGGTAGCACGGCAGACTCTGGATCTGCTTGTGGGGGTTCGAGTCCTCCTCCCCCAGATTATGTCCCTACCCTCTCTGCTGCAGGAGAGGGTATTTTATTTTACAAGCTCATAATTTGTATTTTATGAGCAAAGACGGGAAGAAGGTATGAGCATTAATGAGAATTTTTTACGCTGGTACGACACTTATCTTGATCTGCGAAGCTATATAGATAGATTGCGCGATCTTGATAAAAAAGAAAGGGAGAGGATAATAGACGAAATATATCATTTGATAACCAGTTATGATGAAAATTTAATAGACGAGCATGTGCTTTCTTTCCCCATGTCCCAGAGAAGAAGGTGGTATGACAAAGACCCTTATTCATGGATGGTAATAAATGGGCTTAAATATGCAGATGAGCGTTTGCTGGACAAGATAGTAGACCGACTGAGACAAAAGCTTTAATGCAGCCTGGAGTATAGAAGTTGGTTATGCCCGTGTTTAAACGTAATTATTTGTTGACCGGGATACAAAGATGGTATTATTTATAAAATGTAGTAGTGGCGCTATCGTCTAGGGGTTAGGACAGGAGATTCTCATTCTTCAGACCGGGGTTCGAATCCCCGTAGCGCTAATGAGTAAACGTATCTATTGCTGACAGCAAGCTTGCTTCAGAGGGTTCAACTTTTCTACTACCTTTATTCCTCCCTTTGTTATATGGAAATTTTGTTTTCCCTTACTCCAGGAAACTAATTTACCATTTCCACTTATTTGCTGAGCACGGTTACATCCTGTGCAGAACGGGCATCGCAGGGACCCTGCAGCAGGACGTTGTGGTTGCGGAGCATCCAGATTTTCCGAACTGACCTTTTCCAGCAGCTGGTCAGGGACACTCCTTTCCTCCTGTTGTCCTGTTCTTTGAGTCATCCAATTCTCCTTCTATAAATATGCTACCCTCACCTGAGGGTCCTGTCAAGACTAAACACCGTCTCATGGTCCCGGTTTAGTTTTGACGGGGCTTTGAAATACTTCAATGGCTTCTTTTCTGATGGAGCTGGTG